>CAYFVA010000088.1:0-8925 GCA_964346265.1 uncultured Desulfobacterales bacterium | reverse complement strand
GAACAGGCATTGGAATCCACCACAATGGTCTTGGCGTGCATGAACCCTTTTGTATAAAAGAAAATCCGGACGCCTGCCGTCAGAAGATCCTGGAGAAAGGTCATTGCCACCCAGTAGGGCAGCCGCTTGTCCAGAACGCCGGTGAGCATTATCCGGACATCCACTCCGCTCAATGCGGCGGTTTTCAGTGCAATCCCGATGCTCGAATCCGGGATGAAATACGGGGTGTGAATGAAAATGGTTTCCTCGGCCGACGAAATCAGAAGGAAATAAAGCTGTTTTATGGATTCCCATTCGGAATCCGGACCGGAAGTGGTAATCTGAATGGGCAGAAACTCCGGTTTACCGGATGGCAACGGAACGGGCTCGATAAAATCCAGCACTTCGCCGGTGGTGTTAAGCCAGCTGACGGAGAAAATCTCCTGGAGCACTGTCACCGACTGTCCCTGCACCCGCATGTGGGTGTCCCGCCAGTAAGGAAACCGTTTTCCTCCGTTGATATACTCCTCGCCCATGTTCATGCCGCCGATATACCCGGTATTGCCGTCGATGATCACCATTTTTCTGTGATTTCTGTAATTCAGGGTGTGCAGCTTGAAAAGGGACAGGTAGTTGTAGTAGGCATAAATCCGGATTCCGTCCCGGCGCAGGCGGTCGAGATATCTTTTGGACAGGTAGTTGCCCACCGAATCGTAAAGGATCCTCACGGAGACACCCTGGGCGGCTTTGCGTTTCAAAACGGCCGCTACTCTCTTTGAAAGACTGTCCGACTTCCATATAAAATACTCCATGTGGATATATTTTTTTGCTTTTTCAAAATCGTCGAGCAGGACATCGAATTTATCCTTTCCCCTGAAAAACAGGTCCACATTGTTTCTGCGCGTCAATATGGAATGGGAATTTCTGTACAAGAGCCGCATGAGCTTGACATGACCGGTGGAAAGATACTTTGCGCCCAGAGATTCCATCTCTTTTTTCTGCTTTTCCACAATCCGGCTGTCGATATCCTGGATCCGGCCTTCGAGGTTCTGGGGTACGATATGGTGGTGGATCTTTTTTTTGGTGCCTTTTCCGAACAAAAAGTAGAAAACGATACCGAGAAAAGGCACAAAAATAAAAACCAGAAGCCATGCCAGGGTGGTGGATGTCTCCCGATTCTCGAGCAAAAGATATACAGTGGTGACGAATATGTACACATAGAGGAGCGTCACCACAATCGAAATCCAGGGTTCCATGTACTACTGCCTTCCCTTTCTCAGTCTGAAATTGAAAAATCACATATCAGCGGCAGATGATCGGACAGACGAACGCTCGGCACATGTACCCGGTGCGCTTGAATTCCGTCGCTGTAGAATATAAAATCCAGCTCCCACCTGGGATTCCCGCTCGGATACGTCATCATGTTGAACGTATTCGCACTTTTAAGCTTCGTGGACGCCAGGAACCGGTCGAGTTCCCGTCCCCCCAGGAACACATTGAAATCCCCGGCCACGACCACGGGTTTTTCAATGGAGTTGATCAGCCGGCTCAACTGAATCAGCTGTTTCCGCCTGTTCCTGAAATTGACGGAAAGATGCACCAGAAACAGCACCACGTTCTCAAGCTCGATCTCGATGATCAGCCGTTTGGTCCCCCATTCGAAATAATGGTACCTCTGATTGAGAATGGTGTTTTTCACCAGAAGGGCATTCCCCTGGCGACGAACGATGGGCGCAAACCTTGTCAGAATCGGTTTTTCATACTTGGTTTCAAAAACAAAGTAGTGGCCGAGATCACTTGCCAGCTTTTCCGCCTGGTTGACCCGATCCGAGCGTACCGACCCCCCGTCCACTTCGATCAGCCCCACAATATCCGGTGAAAACGATTTAACGAAATCGGCGATCTCGAAAAACATGTCTGTTGATTTGCGCATGTATCCGCTGAACGGAAGCGGCGTATGGAATTTCCACCCCGTACCCGTGCAGTAGCGTATATTGTACAAAAGGAATCTGTATGACTCGGTCACAATCGTTTTTCACCCCTTTATTCGTACGGCGGAAAAGAGAACTCCTTTGCGCCTCTTTTTTTTCTGATCCAGTTGAGAACCCTTCTCAGCCGCCCGAACGAAAGCATTCTGTAAATCATTTTCTGTTTGCCCGGAAAATTCATGGCCCCTATCCCCACCAGGATGGTCAAAAGTCCCTGTCCCGGTGCAAAAAGCATCACGACACCCAAAAGCAAAAGAAGAAAACCCAGTACGTTTTTGGCCGTGAACACCAGGAGGTAAAGACCTTTCGGCAAATACCGGAACCAGGGTTTCCTCTCGGAGACAAAATAATTGTCCGGCAGTTTCCCGATAATAATCGGTAGGCTCACCATACCCACTGCAAAGACGAGAAAAGAAATCGCCGAAACCAAGGCCAGAAGCATCGTGTTGTCAGATATCCAGCTTATCATAAGGTTGGAGATTATACCAGATTCAGGAGGAAAAAGAAACCTGCGGTTTTACGGCATATCGCAGCAAAACCGCGTCTTCATCAAGTTTCACCACATCCACAAGCGCCGCCTTTTTGTCAACGGTCTCGTTGAACATGGACAATCCCTGGCCGAAAAGCCGGGGTGCGATGGTGACACAAATCTCGTCAATAAGATTCTCCCGCAGAAAAAGCGTATTGATTACCGCTCCCCCGATCAGGGCGGCCTCGTCCATTCCGTCTTTTTCAAGATTTTCTATAATTCTCGAGGGGGAGCGGGAGGTGAAGACAAGGTCGGGATGATCCGAAGTCCGGGTGGTATCCCGGGTCATGACAATATTTTTCCGTCCCGGCAGCGGCCGGCCGATGGTATCGAATGTGCGGGATCCCATAATAACGACACCCGCGTCACGGGTGATCCGTACAAAAGCCTTTTTGTCCTCTCTCCCTGTCCAGTCCACCGGCTCCAGCGGGTTCCTGCTGATCCTCCCGTCCACCGTCATGGCCATTACAAGTACAACCTTCATTGCTCACTCCCGTTTTTTGATGTTCCTCCGTCCGGTTCATACCAACGGATCATATCCTTTCTCTTTAGCAAAGTCATCGATTCTGTCAATGATTAACTTCACACGTCAAAACACGGGATATTTTTTTCTTGACAATTGTTTCTCTCCAGTGGTACTGCGTAAACAGTTAAAAAGTATCTAAATTATAGCGGCAGACTCGATTCAACACAGCAGCATCTCAAACAGCGCTCTGATTGATTTTGGCCCGGATCAGTACGGCAAGTTGGTATCGCTACACAGTCATTTATTTGTGAGTTCTTGAACAAAAAAGGAGGGATCATGGCACAGATCAACCGTATCGGTGTCGTCGGCGCCGGCAACATGGGCAGCGGCATCGCCCAGAAAATTGCCCAGGAAGGCATTGATGTGACCCTGATGGATATCGAGGAATCATTTGTCAACCGGGGGCTTTCATCCATACGGACTCTTCTGGAACAGGGGATTGAACGCGGCCTTTTCACCCAGGAAAAAGTGGACTCCATCATGTCGAGGATCACCGGCACCACGGATCTTGCCGAATTGCAAGATGCGGATATTGTTATTGAAGCGGTTTTTGAAGACAAATCCGTAAAAACCGATCTCTTTCAAAAACTTGACAGCGTATGCGGCCAAAAGACGATATTCGCCACCAACACTTCGAGTTTCTATGTAAAGGATTTCGCAGATATCACATCCAGACCGGACCGCTTCATCGGGCTGCACTATTTTTACCATCCAGCCAAAAACCGGCTTCTGGAAGTCATTCCAGCGGAAAAGACCTCCGCTGAAACCGTGGAAACATGTCTTCTTGCGGCAAAGCTTCATGCCAAAACCCCGATTCTCGTCAAGGACGCCCCCGGATTCGCCGTCAACCGATTTTTCGTCCCGTTTCTCAACGAGGCGGCCCGTCTTCTGGAACAGGGAATCGCAAACATTCCCACCATAGAGGAAGGGGCCAAACAGGCATTCCGGATCGGCATGGGGCCGTTCCAGCTC
This sequence comes from uncultured Desulfobacterales bacterium, assembly GCA_964346265.1. Classification (GTDB taxonomy): domain Bacteria; phylum Desulfobacterota; class Desulfobacteria; order Desulfobacterales; family Desulfobacteraceae; genus JAIPEK01. Next base: position 4,931 of record CAYFVA010000088.1, on the reverse strand, counting down.
ATGAACGTCACCGGGATCCCCATTGCGGTCCACTCGGCCGACACCCTGGGCAATGAACTCGGGCCTTTCTATGCCCCCTGCCCCACCCTGTTGCAGCAAATGGAAAAAAAAGAGGACTGGAACATTGCAGGCGATGTGGACGACTCCGAACTCGAGGCGGTCAAAGAACGGTTTTACGGCGTATGCTTCGGTGTGGCTGCCGCCCTGGTGGATGAAGGGGTCGCCTCCATGGAAGATACGGACAGGGGAGCGAAAATCGGCCTGAGATGGAGCAAAGGACCGTTCGAACTGATGAACGCCCTGTCGGTGGATGCGGCATACGATATGGTGCAAAAGGTATGCGGTCTGTATGAAGATTTCACCATGCCGGCGCTCCTGGAAAAACAGAAACAGTCGGGGAAGAATTTCGAATTCACTCTTGTGGACCTTGAAGTGCAAAACAGCATCGGTTATATCACCATCAACCGGCCCGAAGCCATGAACGCCCTCAACGAAACCGTGGTCCGGCAACTGGATCAATGCCTGGACCGGGCCCGTGACAACCCGGATGTGGAGATTGTGGTAATCCGGGGCGCGGGCAAAACGTTTGTTGCGGGCGCGGACATCTCCTTTTTCATCAAAAAGATAAAAAAAGACCAAATCGAGGATATCGTGGCATTCACAAGAAAAGGTCACGAGGTGTTTTTGAAAATCGAAAATTTTTCCAAACCTGTATTTGTCTTCCTGGACGGACTCTCCATGGGCGGCGGCAGTGAACTCGCCCTTGCGGCCCAGGCGATTATCGCCACCGAACAGGGCTCCATGGCCTTCCCGGAAACCGGCATCGGGATTTATCCGGGACTGGGAGGTATGCTGCGCCTGACAAAACAGGTGGGGCCGGAGCTTGCCAAATACTACACGTTCACCGGTTCGACACTGAAAGCGAAAGCCCTTGGAGAACTCGGCATCGCGGCCGCCGTGATCGATTTTGCCGACCTGGACTCGAAGGTCAAAAAACTTGCAGCAGCCGGTCTGCCGGACAAATACCGGAAACGGGAAATCCCGGATTCATTTCAATCACTTGCCGCTCTCTGCACCCCGGAAAACGCAAAGAAGCTTTTAAACGGAGAGCCCCCCGGAGAAGCAGACCCGGAACTTGCCGCAAAAACCGTTTCAAAGATGAAGAAAAAAGCGCCGCTGACGCTGACGTATGCCGATGAAATCATTGATCTTCAGACAGACGCAGGGATCGAAAAAGGCGTCGAAATAGAGCTGGAAAAACTCGCCGACATTTTTTCCACAAAGGACTGTCTGGAAGGACTCACATCGGCGGGGCGGAAAAAACCGGAATTCAAAGGGGAGTAACATTCATGCCCCGGGCGGCCGCAACAAATGATGAAAATATAAGGGTTCAGATGTAAGGTGTCAGGTGTCAGCTAAAACCGGACACCTGACTGCTAAAAGCTTTCATATAAAAAGGAGGCAGGCAATGGTTTGGAACAAACGTTGTGAATGCATGTCCCTGGATGAACTGCAGAATTTCCAGGTGGAAAAACTCAAGGAGACGGTGGCCTGGGTAACCGAGAGGGTGCCGTTTTACCGAAGGAAATTTAAAGAGAGCGGCATCACGGAAAAGGATATCCAAAGCGTGGAGGATATCGCCAGGCTGCCCTTTACCGTAAAGAACGACCTCAGGGACAACTACCCGTTTCAGATGTGCGCCGTGCCCATGGATGAAGTGGTCCGGGTGCACGCTTCCTCGGGCACCACCGGCAAACCGGTGACAGGTCCGTACACACAAGCGGACCTGGACCAATGGGCCGAATGCGTGGCCCGGAATCTCTGGTCCTATGGGCTAAGACCGGAGGACATTCTCCAGAACAGCTATGGGTACGGGCTGTTTACCGGGGGACTCGGCCTGCACCAGGGGGCCAATCTCATCAAATGCACGGTGGTGCCCACAAGTTCAGGGCTCACCGAACGCCAGATCAATGTGATGAAGGATTTCGGCTCAACCGTGCTGTCGTCCACCCCTTCCTACGCCCTCACCATTGCCGAACGGGCCGAGGAGATGAACATCGATATCCGGAAGCTGCCGCTCCGCCTCGGTATCTTCGGGGCCGAACCATGGACCGACGAAATGCGAAAAGAAGTGGAAGAGCGCATGGGCATAAAGGCCATGGACATTTACGGACTCACCGAACTCTGCGGTCCCGGAGTGGCCTACGACTGTGACGAACAGACCGGCATGCACATCAACGAAGACCATTTTATTGCGGAAATCGTGGACCCGCTTTCCCTTGAGCCTGTGGAACCGGGGGAAAAAGGGGAACTGGTTTTTACAGCCATCCAGAGGCGCGCCATGCCGCTCATCCGGTACCGCACCAAGGACATCACCCGGCTGACCCGCCAGGAATGTTCCTGCGGCCGGACTTTTGTCAAGATGGAACGGGTCTCCGGACGGACCGATGACATGCTGATCATCAGCGGTGTTAATGTATTCCCCTCCCAGGTCGAATCGCTTCTCCTCGATATTGAGGAAGTGGAGCCCCAGTACCGGATAGTGGTCCGGAAAAGCGGATATCTGGATCGGCTCGCCATCCAGGTGGAGGCCAAAAAAGAAATATTTCAGCAGGGCAAAACCAGACTGTATGAACTTGAAGCGAAAATCATCGCCCATATCCGCGGCCACATGGGTATAGGCGTAGAAGTGGAAATCATGGAACCCAAGTCGATTACCCGAAGCGAAGGCAAAGCGGTCCGCGTAATTGACGAGAGACCGAAAAAAATGGTTTGAAAACATGGGAGGCCGGCATGGCAAACACCGACAAAACTACCAAATTCGCCGTTATCGGGGCAGGGCCTGTGGGATGCATTGTAGCCGCGTTCCTTGAAAAAGGGGGATACAGGGTCACCCTGTGCGATGTGATGCCGGAAATGGTTAAGGCGGCGCAGGATCCCGGCATTTCCATAACCGGCTCTGAGGAGCTGCAGCAGAAAGTATCAGACACATGCACAAACGTGGAAGACCTGGCTGAAAAAGATCCGGACGTGATCATCGTTGCGGTAAAGGCCAACGCGCTTGCTCTGATTGCATCAGCAATTAAAGGTTTTCTGAGGCAGGACATGTATGTGGTCTCCTGGCAGAACGGCATTGACACGGAACTGGAGATTGCCGGTTCGCTTGGCAGAAAAAACGTCATGCGGGCGGTTGTCAACTACGGATGCGCGCTGAAAAGCCCGGGAGAAATCGTGATGGGATTTCACCACCCGCCCCATTACATTCAGGAACTCGAACCGGAATCGGCCCAGGCCGCCTCCCGGATCGCAGCCATACTTTCCGAGTGCGGCCTTGCAACGGAAAAGACGGACAACATCGTCTCCATGGTGTGGAGAAAGACCGCAATGAACGCCTCATTGAACCCGGTGTGCGCCCTGACCCGGCTGACCATGGCCCAGGCCATCACCGATCCCATCGTATTTGAAACCGTAAATGAACTGTTCAAGGAATGTCTCCGGGTGGCAAGGGCCAATGAGATCAAGCTGGGGTGGGATTTTTATCCGTATGCCATGAATTACGTGAAAGGAGCCGGCAACCACAAGCCCTCGATGCTGATGGATGTGGAAAACGGCAGAAGAACGGAAATCAACTTCATCAACGGGAAATTTGCAGCGTACGGCGTGCAGGCCGGCATTGAGACCCCGTACAACAATACCATGTCGGCCCTGGTCAAGGGGCTGGAAAAAACATGAACCGGGTGTTTTCCGCAGGGGTTGACGTGGGGGCATCCGCCACCAAAGCGGTGGTCTTGAATGGCGACAAAGTCGTGGCCGGGCACGCTGCTGTAAAATCCGGAACCGACTTTCCCCTGGCCGCCCGGAAAACCCTGGAGGATTCGTGCACCATGGCCGGTATCCGGCCGGCCGACCTTGCAGCGGTGTTCGCCACCGGCTACGGCCGGGATACGGTCAAAAACGCCGACGGCACCAAAACGGAAATCTCCTGCCATGCCAGAGGCTGTTTTCATTATTTTCCCAGACACATCTCCATTATCGATATCGGCGGTCAGGACAACAAAATCATCAAACTTGACGAGAACGGCAACCGGATCAACTTCAAGATGAACCGCAAATGTGCCGCCGGCACCGGCGCTTTTCTCGAAGAGATGTCTGCGCGGCTGGATATCCCCATCGAAAAAATGAACCAACTGGCATGCGAGGCCGAAGGGCTTGTCAAACTCGGCAGTTACTGCACGGTATTTTCCGCCACAGAGGTGCTGGAGAACATCCGGGCGGGAAAAAAGACCGAAGACATTGTAAAAGGCATCTATTTTTCCATGATACGACGGGTGCTGGAAATGGACTCTTTGACCGGAAACGTGGTGATGACCGGCGGCGTGGTCGCCCATAACAGATGCCTTGGCAAAATGGCCGAACAGATGCTCGAGCGGGAGATTCTGGTGCCGGGTCTCCCCCAGTTCACCGGAGCACTGGGCGCGGCCCTGTTCGCAAAAAACCTCATACAGGAATCTTTGTGACCATGAATGACAATGACAATCAAAAACAAAAAGGCGAGAGACTGAAGAGCGCCAAAACCGTGGGCGCTTACATGAAAAAGTACTATCTGGATCTGGACCGGGCGGCATCGACTCATCAGCAGAAAATCGCGTGGTGTACCAGTGTCGGACCGGCGGAGATCCTGAGGGCCATGGGATTTTCCGTCTATTTTCCCGAAACCCATGCCGCCATGATCGGGGCGGTGCGGATGGCATCCGAGGTCATCGGAGAAGCCAACGCTGTCGGGTATTCCCCGGAAATCTGCTCATATCTCACCAGCGACATCGGTGCGCATCTTGCCGGAGTCTCTCCTTTGCAGAAAGCATACGGCATCGAGGGGCCGCCCGCTCCGGACGTGCTTGTATTCAACACCAACCAGTGCCGGGACGTGCAGG
>CAYFVA010000087.1:0-8930 GCA_964346265.1 uncultured Desulfobacterales bacterium | reverse complement strand
CCTTTGCATGGGGCTGCGGGACAAACAGTGACCGGCACATTTTCTCACGGGTGAACGCTTCGGACGACTCGGTCACCGGCGAAGCGGTCTGGTATGCATCCACCTGCATGGAATGCCCCGCCGGGTGCGGGATTATCGCGAAAAACAGGGAAGGCCGGGTCGTGAAACTCGAAGGGAATCCCCATCATCCGGTGAACAGGGGAAAACTCTGTATACGCGGACAGGCCGCCCTCCAGGGCGTGTATGACCCGGACCGGCTGACCGCGCCCCGGCTCAAAACCAACGGCACGTTCAAAGAGATTTCATTCCCCCGGGCCCTTGAGATTCTCAAGCAAAAGACCCGGGCGGCATCGGAGCGGGGAAAAGAGAGGATCCGAATGCTCACCGGCATCACGGGAGAGCCTCTGTCGGATCTGTTCACCGAAACCCTGGCCGGGTTGGGAACCGCCCCGCCGGCCGTGTTTGAACCCTTTTGCCACGAGTCTCTTACGGCTGCTCACCAGGCGGTTTTCAACAAAAGCATCCTGCCTTCCTTTCACATGGAACACGCGGATTTCCTTCTCAATTTCGGGGCGGATTTCCTTGAAACCTGGCTTTCCCCTGTGGAATACGCCCGAAAATTCAAATCGACTCACGCGGTCAGCGGCGGCGGCAAAGGGCTGTACATCCATGCAGGACCGTTCATGTCCCTTACTGCGGCCGGTGCGGACAAGTTTTTTCCCGTCCGGGCGGGGACCGAATATATCGCGGCCTGGGGTATCCTGCACCGCCTTCTTGACGGCAACTCGTACGATCATCTGCCCGAATCCTTTGAGAAAGACCTGAGGGCTGCGGCTTCCGGATATACCCCGTCATTTGTCCGGGGAAACACCGGCCTTTCGCTGTCTGCCCAGAAGCGGATAACGGATAAACTTGTCGCTGCAGGCAACCCCCTGGTCCTGGGATCAACTGCCGCCACAGCCGATGATAGCGCATTCCTGCTGGACACGGCCGCCACCTTGATCAACTGGATTCTGGATGAAAATCTCTCCCTGTATGATTTTGAGAACCGGCATTCCGTGGAAAACACCATGAGTTCCAGGGAGACCGCGCACTTTTTCCGGAAAACGGAACAGGATCCTCCGGACCTGTTTCTGGTGTACAACGCCAATCCGGTGTATTCATGCGTGCACGCCGGGCCGGTGGAAAAGCTGTTTCAAGAGGATACCGTTTTCAAGGTCTGTTTTTCCTCTTTCATGGACGAGACCGCCCGGAACTCGGATCTGGTCTTTCCGGTGAGGCATCCCCTTGAAACATGGGATCTGTATGCGGGCAAAACCGGCATTTGTTCCATGCTGCAGCCTGCCATGGGAAAACTGACGGACGCCCCGTCCATCGGGGATGTGTTCCTTGAACTTCAGGGGGACGCGAGGCGGTTCAACCGGTACCGGGAATATCTGCTGGACCGGCTGTATGCGGATACAGGCGTTAAAAGAGAAAAAGATCTTCTGCAAATGATTCAGCAGGGCGGGGTTTTTGAACCCGGCAGGATCGATACGCCGGACATCGGGCAGGTGAAGCCCGTTTTTACCGAAAAACTGTCCGCTGCACTTGAAAAAGCTGAAAATGCCTGCAAACCGCTGGAATCAGAAGGGCTCCGGTTTCTGGCGGTCCCGTCACTGCGCCATTTCGACGGCAGGGGCGCCAATAAATCCTGGCTCAGCGAAATCCCGGACCCGGTGACCAACATCGCCTGGGAATCGGTGCTCATGATCCATCCGGCAACGTTGGAAGAATACGGGTTCCAACCCGGAGATCTGCTTGAAATCGAGGCGGGCAAACAAACGATCCAGGCGCCTGTCTATGATTACGCCGGGGTCGTCCCCGGCCTGATCGTGATGCAGACGGGCCAGGGACATACGGACTACGGGCGGTATGCCCGGGGCTTCGGGGAAAATCCGCTGACTCTTTTGAAAGCCGGTGCTTCAAACGGTGAATTCGCCTCGTACATGATTTCCCCGGACAAGGTGAAAAAGGCCGGCACAGTAAAGAAACTTCCCAAAACATACGGCAGCCGTTCCCAGCATAACCGGAAGATCGCTCTTTCCATGAAAGATGGCCACGCAGGGGACCATGGGCATGCCGGCGAACCCGGACTCGATATGGAGCGGTTTCCGCTGACGCTGCCGTATGAAGCAGGATATGATGAAAAACGGGACGTGTATCCGGCCCATGAACATGACGGATACCGGTGGGGCATGATCGTGGATCTCGACCGGTGCGTGGGCTGCAGCGCATGCGCCGCTGCCTGTTATGCGGAAAACAATATCGGGATTGCGGGCAGAGAACAGGTCATCAAGGGCCGGGAGATGGCCTGGCTGAGAATCGAGCGGTACCGGGACCGGAACTTCGAGGAACGGCTGATTTTCCTGCCGATGATGTGCCAGCACTGCGACAACGCCCCGTGCGAATCCGTATGCCCGGTGTACGCCCCTCACCATTCCAAAGAGGGACTGAACAACCAGATTTACAACCGCTGTATCGGGACCCGATTCTGCGCCCAGAACTGCCCGTACAAGGTCAGGCGGTTCAACTGGTACGAGTGGGGATGGCCGGAACCCCTCAATCTTCAGCTCAACCCGGACGTGACCGCCAGAACCAAAGGGGTCATGGAAAAATGTTCCTTCTGTATTCAGCGGATCAAACAGGCCCACAACCGGGCCAAAAATGAAAATCGACAAATCAGGGACAAAGAGATCCGTCCGGCCTGTGTACAGACCTGTCCCACCGGCGCTCTTGTGTTCGGCAACTTTCTGGACCCAAAAAGCGCTGTCAGCCGGCTTGCCCAAAGCAGCCGGGCCTATCAGGTCCTGGGGTATCTCAACACCAAGCCTGCAGTGATTTATCTGAAAAAGGTGGTGCATGATGTATAAAGGACGCCTATGCCGGAACTGACGTTTGAAAAAATCAACACCACCGTTCTTGCCACCCTGTCCCGGCCGGGAAAACGGTACTGGACGGTAATCGCGCTTTTGTTCTGCGGCGTGGTGCTTGGTGCGGCCTGCTGGGCGTACCAGATTTTCATGGGTGTGGGCGTTGCCGGCATGAACACCCCGGTGCACTGGGGGACCTATCTGATCAACTTCGTATTCTGGGTGGGGATCGCCCATTCCGGCACCCTGATCTCGGCCATCCTGTTTCTTATGCGGGCGGGCTGGCGCAACCCCATCGCCCGGGCGGCCGAGACCATGACCGTGTTCGCCGTGTGCATCGCAGGTCTCTTTCCGTTCATCCACCTGGGACGGGTCTGGCTGGTGTTTTACATGCTGCCTGTCCCGAACCAGCGCACGCTGTGGCCCAATTTCCAGTCTCCCCTGATTTTCGATGTCATCGCCATCAGCACGTATCTCACCGTGAGCAGCCTGTTCTGGTATACAGGTCTGATCCCTGACTTCGCCGTAATCCGGGACCGTTCCGTTGGGGTTCGGAAAAAAATATTCCGGGTGCTGTCTCTCGGGTGGTCCGGCAAGAGCGGCCAGTGGCTGCACTATACCCGGGGCTATCTCCTGTTCGCCGGCCTTGCCACCCCGCTTGTCATTTCGGTCCACAGCGTTGTTTCGTGGGATTTTGCACTCGGGGTAATTCCGGGGTGGCACACCACCATTTTCGCCCCGTACTTCGTGGCGGGCGCCATCCATTCCGGGCTTGCCATGGTGCTGACACTGAGCATTCCTTTGAGAAAAATCTTCGGGTATGAACAGATCATCACGATGCACGTGCTCGAGAGCATCGCCAAAACCATTGTGTTCACCGGGCTGATCGTGGGGTTTGCCTATGGAACCGAGGTGTTTATCGCCTGGTACAGCCGGAACATCATCGAGATGGAATCCTTCCGGTGGCGGGCGTTCGGTGATTATGCAACGGAATACTGGATCATGGTGATCTGCAACTCCGTGATCCCGCTTCTGTATCTTTTCCGCAAATTCAGAACACAGCTTGTATGGCTGTTTGTCATATCGATTTTCGTGAACATCGGCATGTGGTTCGAAAGATTCGTGATCATCGTGGGCAGTGTGGCCCATGATTTTCTTCCCAACGCATGGGGCCTGTACCGGCCGACATTGATCGAGGGGGGAATCATGCTCGGCGCGTTCTGCCTCTTTTTCTTTTTCTTTCTGCTTTTTGTCAAACACCTGCCGTCGGTTTCCATGACGGAAATGAAAGAACATATACAGCACACGGAGTAAACCGAGGGACTCATGGACACGCACGCAACAACGGTAACCGGGCTTTTTACAAACGAAGAGGAGACTCTGGCCGCCATCCACGAGATCAGGGAGCACGGATGGCAGGTCAAAGAGGTACGGAGTCCCGTTCCGGCGGATCGGATTGCGCAGGCGCTTGGCCGAAGAAAAAGCCGGGTGGGCTGGTTCACGCTCACCGGCGGGGCCATCGGGTTCTTTTCCGGATTTTCCCTTGCCGCTTTCACCGCCACCCGCTGGAGTCTCATTGTCAGCGGCAAACCCGTGCTTTCATGGATTCCTTTTTTTATCATCGCGTTTGAATTCACCATCCTCTTTGCCGTATTCGGCAATGTGCTGGGGCTTTTGACCCAGACAGGGCTCCCGGCAAAAGCGTATGAAACCAACTACCACGTGGAATGCTCCGGGGATATGTACGGCATCGAGGCGGTGGCCGATCCCGGACAGGAGGAACGGCTGGAAGAAGTGATACGCAGGACAGGGACGGTGAAAAACACCGGGCCAATGGATGAATGATATGGAAACAGCAGTAAACGAACATGTCGAAAAGAAAAGCGGCAGTATTTTCCTGATTCCCGCATTGATGGCGGCTGCGGGATTGCTGTTTTTCCTTGTTCCGGTACTGTCCGGTCACGCGGAAAAAGCCTGGCTGATCTATCTGACCGGTTTTCTGCTGTTTACCGCACTTTCCGCAGGCGCTCTTCTGTTTTCCACCATCATGCACTTCACCGGTGCCCGCTGGAGCCACAAACCCGCCGGCATTGCCGAAGCGTTTTCCGCTTTTTTCCCGGTCTCGTTCGTGCTCTTTCTTCTTCTTTTCACCGGGTACAGGTACGTGTTTCCCTGGCTGGGCCAGGACCTTCACGGAAAAGAGGTCTGGCTGAACGTCCCGTTTCTTTTTTTCCGGGACGGTATCGGGTTTCTGATTCTGTACGCCCTGGGGTTCGGATACATCTACCACAGCCTGTGGTTCCGTCTGAAAAATTCGGACAAAAATACCCGGCTGAAACGGATTCTGGCGGCGCGTTTTGAAAAATCCGCCCACGACGCCGAAAAAATGAAAAAACGCATGACCCTGTTTGCCGGTTGGTACATGTTCGCCTTTGCCATTGTGCTGTCTCTTGTCGGATTCGATCTGGTGATGAGCATGGATTACCACTGGTTCTCCACCCTTTTCGGGGCGTACTCATTTATCAAGGCCATTTTTGCCGGACTTGCCGCGCTGATCCTTGTTACTGCCGTGCTGCATCTTACCCCGAAAGTTCCGTTTTCCATCCCTTCCAAAGCATTCCGGGATCTGAGCACCCTGTTTTTCGGTTTCAGCATCGTATGGGGGGATTTTTTCTATTCCCAGTTCGTGGTCATCTGGTACGGGAACATCCCGGAAGAAACCTCGTATATCATCGAGAGGACCATGACCGAGCCCTGGAGTTATCTTGCCTGGACGGTATTTTTGGTCTGTTTCATCATGCCGTTTCTCGTGCTGTTGAGCCGGAAGATCAAGGAATCGCCCAAATGCATGGCCGTTGTCAGTGTGCTGGTTTTGACAGGTCTCTGGGTGGAACACTACCTGCTGTTGGGGCCCTGTTATCTTCATGAGCCCGGGACCGGTTTCGGCGCCGGGATCATGGAAGTCGTCATTACGGCCGGTTTTGCCGGACTTTTTGCGGCAGCGGTGCTTGTCTATTTCCGGCAGTTTCCGGACGTGCTGGAGAATACCTCACAAGAGGGGGCCCAATGGAAATAATACTGGCTGCGGTTACCGTCCTGACCATTGGGGTACTTGTCGTTCTGGTGGGAACCAAGGGAAAACCGTTGCGGCTGGTCTCCCATTTTCAAACCGTTTCAGGGACGGTCCGGGAAAACCGGCTTCAGCTTCTGATCCTGATCGTTCTGGTGATTCTGACAGCCCTTTTCGTCTATTTCTTTTATCTTATGCCGGGTGCAGGGGCGGGGCCGGTCCAGCCCATCGCCTTCAGCCACAGGGTTCATGCCGGCCACAAAAAAATCGACTGCCGGTTCTGCCACCCGTATGCGGACCGATCCCTTTCTCCGGGAATTCCGCCTGTGGAAAAATGTCTGTACTGCCATGATCATATCATCACCCGGCACCCGGAAATCCTGAAGGAACACGAATATTTTGATACGGATACGCCGACTCCCTGGAAAAAGGTGTTTCATGTACCCGAGCACGTATTGTTCAACCATGAACGCCATATCAAAAAGGAATTCGACTGCAGCGCATGTCATGGAGATATAGAGGGAGTCGATCGGCTCGAGCGCCATGATTTCAAAATGGGATTCTGTATACAATGCCACAGGAAAGAGAACGCCAACCTGGATTGCTGGCTTTCCTGTCACAACTGAAAAAGGAGTGCGAGATTTGCCCGAAAACCCGATTATGCCGAACAACACCTCTCATCCGACCGCACGGGGATTCTGTCTCACTTCTGCCTTCTGGATGATGGTAGCCACGCTGGCGGGCCTCGTGGGGGCGATTGAGCTGGCGGCTCCGGATATTGCCGGCAACATCTCCTGGCTTCTGTTTTCGAGGTTGCGGCCCATGCATGTGAACCTGGTGCTATTCGGTTTTGTCACCCCGGGGCTTCTGGCCTGTGCATTCTATCTTGTACCCCGGTTGCTGCGGACACCGCTGTACAGTGAAAAGCTCGGGGTTCTGTCGGTGGTGCTCTGGAACATCGCCCTTGCCGCTCTCGTGATCACCCTGGCGTCGGGATATACCCAGGCCCGGGAGTATGCCGAGCTGGTGTGGCCCATTGATGTCGGCGTGGTGGCCGCCCTGGTGCTGATTTTTTTCAACTTTATCATGACCGTGGCCCGGCGGAAGGAAAACATCCTGTACGTATCCGTCTGGTACGTGCTGGCCGCAGTTCTTCTCACCGCCTGCACCTACAGCATGGGAAACGTGATCTGGCGGCCGGATACCGGTGCGTTGAGCGGCATCCCGGATGCGATCCTGCTGTGGTTTTACGGCCACAATATTTTCGGGCTGCTGTTGACGCCCCTTGCCATTGCAGTGGCGTACTACATCATCCCCCAGGTCTGCCGGGCGCCGCTGTACAGCCATACGCTCTCCATTCTCGGGTTCTGGTCGCTGATCGTGATCTACACCCATATCGGCACCCATCATCTGCTGCAGGTGCCGGTGCCCACCTGGCTCAAGGTGGTGGCCATCGTGGACAGTGTGGCCATGGTGATCCCGGTGATGGCGTTTCTCATCAACATCTGGTACACGGCCAGGGGGAAGCTCGGGCTGATCCACGAGGATATCGGGGGCAAGTTCGTGTTCACCGGCACCATCATGTATTTTATCGTCAGCATCCGGGGCTCCATGATGTCACTGCCTGATGTCCAGCGGGTGACCCATTTCAGCCACTGGGTGGTGGGCCATGCCCATGTGGGTGTCCTGGGATTCGCAGGGATGATCGCTTTGGGGGGATTGTATTTCATCATACCGAGGATTACGGGACGGCCCCTTTTCAGCCGGTTTCTGGCCGATTTCCAGTACTGGATGGTTCTGATCGGTGTGGCCGGGTTCACCGTGGTGCTGACCATATCCGGGCTCATCCAGGGCAATGCATGGCTGAACGGAGAGACCGTCTACCGGGTTCTTCCGCAGATCCACATTTACAATATCATCCGGGCTTCCCTGGGGGTTCTGATCTTTGTGTCCTCCATACTGGGATGTTATAATATTTTCCGTTCCCTGTTCGTACCGTCAGGAGGCAACCCATGAAAATGACGCCGACAGCGGTGGTGGCAGGAAGCCTTTTAATCCTCGCAGCCGTGGTGCTGGTGGTGATTATCCTGCCGTACGCAGACACCGGCAAAACCGTTCCGTCCGAGCTGTTTCGAACCCGGACCCAAGCCGAGGCAAAGGGGCGGGACCTGTATATCAGCAACGGGTGCGTCTACTGCCACACCCAGTCCATCCGGGCCATTGACTGGGGGATGGGCGCCGAGCGGATCGCCGAGGCCGGGGACTATCTCAAGGACAGACCCATTCTGCTGGGATCCCAGAGAACCGGGCCCGACCTTTCCCAGGAAGGCGGGGAGCATCCGGATGACTGGCACCTGGCTCATTTTATAAATCCGAGGTATACAAGGCCCCTTTCCATCATGCCGCCGTTCGAGTTTCTGGGAGACGGGAACATCGAGTATCTCACCCGGTACGTCCAGAGCCTCGGGCTCAAACACGCGGACAGGCGGATGGAACGGCAGGCCGAATGGAAAAACAAGGCGGTGGCCGCTTATGAAGCCGGGGTTGAAGAGAACGTGGCCTGGCTCCATGAAAACGTTCCCAAAGGCTGGCGGGACGTGCCCACCCCGTACCCGGCCACGGAGGCAGGTCTGGCCAGGGGAAAAAAGATCTACCAGGATTTCTGCCTGGGCTGCCACGGAGCCGTCGGGGACGGAATGGGACCGGCCCAGCCGTACATTTATCCGCCGCCGCTGAATTTCACCATTCTCAAGGGCCGGGGCATCTCCGGCGGGATCATTTACTACCAGATCATGAACGGGATCACCGGCACGGCCATGCCGTATTTCAAGCGGGAGCTTGAATCCGAGAAAATATGGGACGTGGGCAATTATATTGCAAAATACTTTATCGACCAGATCGATGCAGACGAAGAACCCAAAGGAATCGATGCAGCCTATGAACCTTGA
>CAYFVA010000086.1:0-9025 GCA_964346265.1 uncultured Desulfobacterales bacterium | reverse complement strand
GGCCATCAAAAGAGGGGCCGGGTTTGTCCGGCCGGTTTTTTTGACGGTGGTGTTTTTCACCATCCTCCGGCTTGTGTATGTGAACTATACATGATACTGAGCTGTTCCGGAAAGTACGTGTGCCGGAACAGCTCAGTTGCGAAAACCGGGTCTTCAGGTAACGGTGCATTCACTAGACGCTTTTTCCACAACTTCCAGGGAAGCGGACAGCACCGGGTCCCTGAATTTGAGCGACAATGCCTGTTTGAGCATCTCCATGCTGATCACGGTGTTCCGGGCTGCCAGTACCGCCAGCATGGCAAGGGCCCAGTCCCTGGACTTGATCTTTGCCGCCTTGAAGTCCACTTCCAATACCTTTGCCTTTCCCGTGGGCATTTCAAGCCCCTTTACCTTGACAACCGTGGTGGTTTCAGGAAGGTTTTCCAGCATTTTCGTGCGCTGGGCCGTGCCGTCGTCGGACAGGGCCAGCACCAGGGTCGGGGTTTCCGTGCCGGTAAACCCGATTTCCTGCTCGGACAGGATCAGTTCGGTGACAGAATGTCCCCGCAGAACGGTGATCGGGTAGTCGTTTTTCTGGGTGGCCCGCATTCCGGCGGCCATGCCGGCAAGACCGATCAGCTCCCCTGCGGTGACGATTCTCTGGCCCGCGCCCCCGAGAACGGAGATTTTGTGAAGGCCCTTTTCACAAGGAGAACAGGCCGGAGTGACCGTGGCAGGCCCGGGGTTCTTCTTCATCTGTTCGGCCTCTTCCATGTACCGGGTGTAATAGTCTTTCCTGGCGTTCATGGTTTCAAAGCGGTCCGTTTCCGGCAGGGCATCCAGGCTTTCCCGGATTTGGCCGGGGTTAATGGTGTTCTTTTTGGTGTACCTGCCCGGACAGATGCCGTGGATATCCAGCAGGGAAAATCCCTTGAACCGGACCGCCGCCTCCATTGTGTCTTCGAGCTGCTTGTCATAGGTGGAGACTCTTTTGACGTGGGCCGCCCCGGCATGGCCCGCGGTCATGCAGATGTCCATGGGTTTTTCAATGCGGTTGAGAAAACCCGATCCCACCACGGCCTCCTCCGGCGTGGTGGAAGAGAACTGGCCGCCGGTCATGCCGTAGTTGAAGTTGTTCAAAACCAGAAGCGTGATATCGATGTTCCTGCGGCAGGTGCTGAGCACGTGTGCTCCGCCTATGCCTAAGCCTCCGTCTCCCATGGTGACGATCACGGTGAGATCGGGCCGGGCCATTTTGAGCCCGGTGGCGTAGGTGAGCGCCCTGCCGTGAAGTCCGTGCATGGCATGGGTGTTGAAGAACGTGTCAAACAGGCCCGAGCATCCGATGTCAGATACCACCACCACCCGGTTTCCGGGAATCTCCATTCTGCAGAGGGTCCCGTCCAAAGCGTGAACCACTTTTTCATGGCTGCACCCGGGGCAGAAGACCGGGGGCCGTTCCGTATTCAGCAGACTATCCATTTTGTATCACCTCCTTGATCCGGGACGGCTTGATCAGCTCCCCGTTCATTTGTCCGAAACTTTCCACGTGTTTGTCGCAAAGAACCCGTTTGATTTCCCTTGCATACTGCCCGAGATTCATCTCCGGCACCACGATCCGGCTGTACGGCGCGGCCTTCTCCCGGATCAGGGATTCAGGCACCGGCCAGAGGGTTTTCAGCACCAGGACGGATACCGGAACGCCCTGTTTTTCAAGCTCCAGTGCCGCCTCTCTGGCAGCCCGGGCCGTCACCCCGTAGCTGATGATCAGGGTCTCGCCCCCTTCCCGGCAATCTTCGTCATAAAAGGTGAACCGGTCGATGTCACAGAGAATCTTTTTTTCCAGCCGTTCCTGGGTTTTCTGGATGAGTTCGGGGTCTTTGGTGATGTACCCTTCGATGCCGTGGGTGGAGGAGGTCTGCCGGACAAGACTTTCACTGCCGATGGGCAGGAAATCCGGTACTGTCCTGTCAAGGTCCGCGTCAAACGGTTTGTACGGTTTTCCGTCGGCAGCCTGTTTACGGTTTATGATCGGGGGTAGCTCGAGCCCGGACAGGTCCACGGTTTCCCTGGTCAGGGAGACTTCCTTGTTGGCCGCGATAAACACCGGGCACCGGTACTGTTCAGCCAGATTGAATGCGTGCATGGTGAGTTCGTAGCAGTCTTTCACATCCACAGGCGTCAGCACGATCACGGGAAGTCCGCCGCTGCTGTTCCAGTTGAGAAACTGTACATCTCCGTCAGCTGCTTTGGTGGCTGACCCGGTGGAGGGTCCCAGCCGCTGGACATCCACGATGACAAGCGGGATTTCACTGCCGATGGCAAAGGAAATCTGTTCACTGTACAGGCTGATCCCGGGTCCTGATGTGGCGGTCATGGCCTTGTGGCCGGCCATGGATGCCCCGAGACAGAATCCGATGGAGGCGATTTCATCCTCGCCCTGCAGGCAAATCCCCTTTTCCGGGGGGAGCAGGGAGAGCATCATATTGAAAATCGAGGTGGCCGGCGTAATGGGGTACCCTGCAAAAAAATTGCAGCCGGAAGCTTTTGCTCCCCATGAGATGGCCTGGTTGCCATCCATAAAGCACAGTTCCATATCGTTTTCTCCTTTAGAGATCGAGTTCGTTCCGTTTTTCTATGGCATCATAGCACTACGGTGAATTTTTTCAAAGAATTGGTTGCCATCCGTTTTGACAAAAATTTAGATCTTGATTTGCCGGTTGAATTTTACTACACTTTTCACGAACCCTGCCCATGCGTCAAGCCCGGTGGTGCATTTTTGTTTCGGCAACATCGACAACCCGGAAAAAGGAGGAAAAATGGCGGAAAAAAACAGTGTCCAGGAAGGTGGCGGCAGCTCGGGAAGACTTATGAAAAGTCGGATCACGCTTCTTAAGTTTTTCATTATCATCGCTCCTTTGTGGGTCAGCGTCAAGTTTTATGCAGGCCCGTACCAGCATCTGATGCAGAATTACTTTTCCTGTATCCTGTATGTCATGTTCTGGGGGATCGTGATCCAGATGGTGTTTCCGAAGCTCAGGGAGAAACCTCTTTTGGCCGCGGTTTTCCTGATCACCTGCGCCATCGAACTTCTCCACTGGCAAAATCCGGGGGTGTTCAGTGCATTTGACGTGGATGTTTTTGATAAAACCCTGATCGGAGCGAACTATTCCCTGCACAAGATTCCGTATTACGGAGTGGGGGCGTTTGTCGGTTACTTTGTCCTGAAAGCATGCAGAGACTGAACAAGCGGTTCCTCTTCCATTCAGGTTGACTCCCTGCTGTCGGAAGATTCGGAACTCGCTGTCAGGATTCTCTCGGAAAACCTGCTGATTTCGGCCCGGAAACGCTCCATTTCCTCCGGGTTGATCGGTTTGGCAGGCGGAGATTCATACTTGAGCGGGTCAATTGGTCTGCCGTGCTTTTTCATCCGAAAATCAAGATGCGGTCCGGTGGAATATCCGGTGGAGCCGACATACCCGATGACTTCTCCCTGTTCCACTTCTGTGTTCCGTTTTATTCCCTTGGCGAACCGGGACATGTGGTTGTACCCGGTTTTGAAGCCGTTGGGATGCCGGATATTGATGTAGTTGCCCATGCCTTTGTTGTACCCGATGGTGCTGATTCTGCCGGCGCCCACGGCTTTTATGGGCGTGCCCTTAGGTGCTGCGTAATCCACTCCCCGGTGGGGACGGTATTCTTTGAATATCGGGTGAAGACGGCTTTTGGAATATCTGGACGAGATCCTGGAGAACGAGAGCGGGGCCTTGAGAAACTTTTTCTGCAGAGAGTCGCCGTTTTCATCATAGTACCCGGCCTGTCCGTTTTTGTTCTCGTGGTAAAATGCTTTGTACTGCTTGCCCCGATTCGTGAAAAACGCGGCCAGCACCTTTTCATATCCCGCGTGCTTGCCGTTTCTGAACCGCTTTTTCACCAGAACCCGGAACCGGTCTTTCGGCTGAATGTCCCGGATGAAGTCAATGTCCCAGGCGAAAATTTCAGAAAGCCGGATAGCGATTTCAATGCTCTCCCCCGCTTTTTGAACGGCGGAAAAGAGGCTGGCTTCAATGGTTCCGGAGATGACGGACACCGTACAATCGTACTCGATGGGGTGTCTGGTAATGGAGAATTCTTCTTTTTCCCGGGATACAACCAGTTTTTCTTCCCGGTCGATTTCATATTCAAAAGAACCGAAATCGCCGTCTTGAAGGACAATGCGATAAGAATGGCCCCTGTTGAGCCTGCGCAGGGGATATACTTTTTCGCTTTTTCTGCTGATATCGTATATGGTTTGTAATGGAAGGTAGTCATCCAGGATTCCTGACGCGGTATCTCCATTTTCAACCGTGCCCTTTATGGTCCGGATGTCCGGTGGTTGTTTTTCCGGTGTTTCCTGTCTTTTTTTTTCCGCTTTTTCCCGGACGGCCGTGTCCGTATCAGGATCGGTTTTGTTGATCGCCCGGCTGAAGGTACCGATGCCGGAGACAAAGAAAAAACCCGTTAACAAAATGACAAGAACACTCCATCTTTTAATGCCCATTCTTTACACCTTCCGGTAATAAACGATTCGAATTTTCCGCTCACCATATACAAACAATTGCTTCTCGTAAAGAGGGAATACAATATTTATGCCGGAAATCTGAAAAAAACAGGAGCGCAAAGAGTCGTCTCTTTTGCCGTACCATCGGCCCTGAAAAATCGGAAAGCCGGTTTGATGCTATTTCAATACTTTTGGCGTTATATCCATGCGATTTGATTTTATATCACCAGTTCGGCCCTGCTCGATGAGGATGAGGGGCGGAAAAACAGGAGTGAAAATCGTCGAGCAACCCCCGCTTTCTTTCATTTTCCGTCAGAGAAAGTATTGTCACCCGGGAAGGATTTTTGATATCATATAGAGTATAAGCATTGGCATACAATGGGGAGCTGACGACGCTGCAGGCTTCATTACACAGAAAGACGGACAATGAAGATCAAAATTCATAATGACGGGCATGAAAACCTGTTTATGGATCCTATGAAAATTATGAATTTCCTCTTTATCATGTGCGCAATTATAATAAAAAATGGAACAAAAAACAAAGAAAATGGGAAAAACCCATAACAGGAGGTCTTACAATGGATGCCGTATTTACAATGCCGGAGCCGAAGAATGAACCGACTTTAAACTATGCCCCGGGAACAGAGGCAAGGGAAAAGCTCAAACAGGCCGTGGACAAGGTCTACAATGAAAAAATCGAAATCCCCCTGATCATCGGAGGCAAAGATGTGAAAACCGGTGATACGGCAGAGGCGGTTATGCCGACGGAACATTCCCGCGTGCTGGCCACCTTTCACCGGGCCGGGGAAAAGGAAATCAACGAGGCGGTACAGGCGGCTGCGGAAGCCAAAAGTGAATGGGAGGACATGGACTGGGCGGATCGTGCCGGCATCATGCTGAAGGCGGCGGAACTGATCACGGACAAGTACAGGTATGAAGTGAACGCGGCAACCATGCTCGGGCAGGGAAAGAGCGCCCACCAGTCAGAGATCGAGGCCATAATGGAACTTGCCGACTTTCTCCGGTTCAATGCCAAATACATGGAAGAGATCTACACCAGGCAGCCGAGATCCGTCAAAGGGGTGTACAACCGGATGGAGTACCGGCCCCTGGAGGGATTTGTACTGGCCATTACCCCGTTCAATTTCACCGCCATCGGGGGCAATCTTCCCACTGCACCGGCGGTGATGGGTAATACCGTGATCTGGAAACCCGCCACCACTGCCGTGCTGTCCAACTACTACGTGATGCGGATCCTGCAGGAAGCAGGTCTTCCGGACGGAGTTATCAATTTTCTCCCGGCCAAAGGATCGCAGCTCGGAAAAGTCCTCTTTCCCAACCCGGACCTTGCTGGAATTCATTTTACCGGCTCCACAGGGGTCTTCCAGAAAATGTGGAAGAGTATCGGCGAGAATATCGAAAACTACAAGTCCTATCCCCGGATTGTGGGGGAAACCGGTGGAAAGGATTACATGGTGGTTCACAAATCCGCCGCCTGCTGGATGGAAGAGATGAAAACCGCCATTATCCGTGCGGCCTACGAGTACCAGGGCCAGAAATGTTCCGCCCTTTCCCGGCTCTATGTTCCCGAATCCGTGTGGGCGGACATGGAGCCCGGTCTGCTCGAGCTTGTCAAGGGAATTAAAATGGGAGATGTACGGGATTTCAGTAATTTTGTGAACGCTGTCATCGACGAGTCCTCGTTTGATGACATTATGTCGTACATCGATCATGCAGACAAATCCGACGAAGCCGAAATTCTGGCGGGCGGCAAGGGAGACAAAACAAAAGGGTATTTTGTCGAGCCCACCGTCATCAAGACCACCAACCCGTATTTCAAGACCATGCAGGAGGAGATCTTCGGGCCGGTGCTCACCGTGTATGTGTACCCGGACGACGAGTATGAAAAATGTCTTGAGCTCTGTGACAAAACATCTCCGTACGGACTGACCGGGGCGCTGTGGTCCAGGGACCGGGCCGCCTTGAACAAGGGAATGAAAAAACTGCGGCATACGGCAGGAAACTTTTATATCAATGACAAGCCCACCGCTTCCATCGTCAGCCAGCAGCCGTTCGGCGGGGCCAGGGGTTCCGGTACCAACGACAAGGCCGGATCTTTCATGAACCTGATGAGATGGACGTCGGCCCGCGCCATCAAGGAGACGTTCGTACCGCCGGAAGAGTACCGGTATCCGTTCATGGATGCAAAATAGGCATCTGAAAATTTTGCTTTACCATTTGTCTGCGCCGGAGCGCTCAACTCCGGCGCTTATTCACAGAAACGGCCTGCAGACACTCTCTGGTTATCATTGACAATCCGGAAAAATTTGCGTACTTCAGTTACAGTGTTTCAGATATCGGAACAGAAACGGAAATAGCTTGTGGTGTATGCATCATAACCAAGGGGGTCTAATGAAAAGAATCGTCAACACAGCTTTCAAGTGGCTTGTCTGTCTTTTGGTACTTTTTTTGCTGGGTTCGTGCTCTTCCACCAAAACAGGGACGAAATTTACACAGGCCCGGCCCCCCGAGGCCGGGAAGTCCAAAGTATATGTGTACCGGCCCTTTACCGCCATGGGGAGTTCGGAAAGTCCTGCCGTGCTTCACAACGGCGAAAAAATCCTGGAACTTCTGCCCGTACGAACCTATTTCACGTATTCGGTGAATCCGGGCAGACACACATTTGAAACTTCAAGAGCATTGGTCCGGGCCATCCCTGTAACCATTGACATCGAAAATCCCGGCCAGACCCGCTATATCCGCGTGGAATACAAGTTCGGCGTACCTTATGCCTTCAAAATGGTGGAGGTGAATGAAAAAGAGGCGATTGACGAACTGGCCGAATGTTACCGGACCGGAGAGTCAAAAAAAGAGGCGGACCCGGAAGGATCGGTGGAGAAAAAAGCTGCAGAACCTGCCTCATCAAAAGAGGTGGAAAAGACTTCCGAGGACATTGCCGACTCGTCAGAACCAATCGGGAAGAAAGCAGTCCTGTATGTGGATGCCGTACCTGAAGATGCCCGGATCCGGATTATGACCATCAAGCCCAAATTTTTCCAGGGCATTAAATTGGATAAAGGCCCCTGTCTCATTGAAGTGTCAGCTCAAGGGTATGAAACCCGGGAAGAGTGGATCTCTCTTGACAGCGGGGAAACCAGGCGGATGCGGATTGAACTGAAACCCGTGCCCGTCTCTGAATCATTGGAAAAAAAATCACAAGGCTCAGCAGAAACGGAAAAAGCTGCGGTCGAATCCGGAATGGGGGAATCTGAAAAAAAAGAGACCGAAACAGACGTATTTCCGGGAGATCAGGATTCCGAGGCCGCCCGGATCGCCCGGTTGATCCTGAATGACGACTCTGCGGACAAACACAGGGGAGTGAAACTTGCCCTGAGAAAATATCCTGACAAAACAGAGCTTCTTCATGTGGCCGAACAGGTGCTGCGGGAGGAATACAATATCAATCTCAAGGATCGCCTCCACGTGGAGACCATGGTCTGGATATGCAAGTACCTGGGATATTCGGGTAATTCGGATTTCAAATCGTTGCTGCTTGACATCGCAGAACGGTCTGAAAATCGGAAAATCCGCAGATATGCGCTTGCAAATGCAGGCAAGTTATAGCATACGCCCGGTGCTATTGTTCGAGTTTTTCCCCGTTCAGGTAAATCTCGTAATGGATTTTGCTGTGTTTTTCAAGCATGGCGGTCACCCCGCAGTATTTTTCCATTGAGAGTTGAACCGCCCGTTTGATTTTTTTTTCATCCGGTGTGTCGGTCCGGATATGGTACTGAAGAATGATCTCCTTGAATACCTTGGGTTCGTCGTCGGTCTGTTCGGTTTCCGCCGTGATTTCAAGATGTTCATACGGAACCCGCATTTTATCCAGGATCACGGATACATCAATGCCGGAACATCCGATAATGCTGCTCAGCAGAAGACCTTTGGGGGTGGGCCCTTTTTCTTCTCCTCCGGCCTCCCTGGTGGCGTCCAGTGTATATGTGAATCCGTCCTGTGAAATTTCAAACGCTTTGTTGCCGGTCTGTTTTCCGGAAACTTTCATGTGAATCTCCTTTGTTTTACCTGATCAGGCGCCCAACTTTCAAAATTCATGATGCCGGTATGCTGTTTCGTGCTTATCTCTTGGCTTTATAGTATTGATCAGGCAGACAGGTCAAGGGGCAACCCCGAATTCCGTCCGGATTTCAACGAAGCGCTTTTTTCAATACCGCCATGGCATCCGCATGGGTCATGTCCACGGGATTCAGAAGCATGGCGCCGTCATCGAGCGCCCCTTTTGCGATCCGGTCAAACATATGTTCTTCCACCCCGGCCTCAAAAAGCGTTCGGGGAAGGCCGCACAGAATGTTCAGTTCTTCCTTCAGCTGCCGGATTTCGGCCACGAACTTTTCCGGGCGGGATCGTTCAGGCGTGGCCGCGTATACCTCGGGGCCGGCCAGGGGGAGAAGGAGTTCAGCTGCAAAATCTGATATCTTTTCCATGTTG
>CAYFVA010000085.1:0-9345 GCA_964346265.1 uncultured Desulfobacterales bacterium | reverse complement strand
CGATTTCTTTTTCAAACCGCAGGCGCTGTTCATCCGGGTCGGTGAGTTCGGAAAACCCGTTGGCAAGTTCGAGACCTGCGATGTAACATTCAAAACGTTCGGCAAACTCCGGGTTTTCCGACTTAAGACGGGCAAGGGAGCCCAGCGCGGCAGGGAAATCATACAGAAATACAGGTCTTTCAAAACCGAGAGTAGGCTCGATATCCATGCTGATGACCTCGTCGAACCGACCGGTTCCAAGGGCCTCTTCCATAGAAATGCTGCCGTACCGCTCAAATGCCTCTGCAACAGACAGCCCGGGAAACTCTCCTGTCAAGTCCACCACATTCCCCTGGTAGTGGATGGAGAATTCATTGCCACTGATCTTTGCCACATGCCGGATCATTTCCGTAAGCGTTCTCATCAGGCCGTGATACGTCTGAGCTTCGGCATACCATTCCAGAAGAGTGTGTTCCGGCAGATGGAGACCGCCCCGCTCATGTTTCCGAAAACAAGGACAGACCTGGAAGATTTTTTCATGGCCTCTTGCCATGAGCCGCTTCATACAAAGCTCCGGAGAAGCCTGGAGAAACCAGTCTTCGGACTCGAGCGGATCGATATGGACTTCCGGGATCAGATCCGGCAGCCGGACCGGGGTCTGGACCTCGAGATATCCATTTTTGATGAAATAATCCCGGACCGCCTGGATTACGGCGGCTCTTATCTCCAGCTTTTTCGTCAAAACCTACAGACCGGGGCCTTTGACTTTGTAGAGATCCTGTGTGCGGTCCTGCAGATAGATCTTTTGGTACCGGTTTGCGGTCTGCGCCTTTTCAAACATGGCATATCCCGCTTCAATGCATTCGCTGCAGGCGTTCATGGGAATGTGCACCCCAAGGATGTGGTGTCCCCGGGTCGCTTTTGAATCGATTTCGAAACATCCGCCGCAATCCCGGCAAACCCGGACTTTTTCGATCTGCCGCTCAAAGATGTTGTCGGTGTCGTAAAAAATTTCCCGGTCCCTTGTCTGGATCTCTCCGTGCCTGCCTGCTTTTTCCCTCATCTCGTGCCGCTTTTCAAAGTAGGAATTGATCGTGTCCGAGGTCTTTTTGATGCGGTCGGTGATGATCTGGGACTGCCGCAGCCGTTCCGGGTTGTAGCCGGGTTCCACCACGCCGGAGTAGTCGATGCCTGCCATGGCAAGGATGATCCCCAGGTTGACGTACGGAAGCGCCCCCTCTATGGCGTATCCCCCTTCCAGCACGGCAATGTCCGGCTTGAGAACGCTAGTGAGATCGGCATACCCCTGGGCGCAGAAGTTCATGTTGGTCAGAGGATCGGTATAGTGGTTGTCCTGTCCTGCCGAGTTGACCACCATGTCCGGCTGGAACGCTTCTATCGCCGGCATGACCGTATTTTCGATCACATACATGTACCCTTCCTTTGAAGTGCCCGGCGGCAGGGGAATGTTCAGACAGGTGCCCATGGCGTTGGGACCGCCCAGTTCTCCCATGAAACCGGACCCGGGAAACAGGGTGCGGCCGTCCTGGTGAAGCGAGATGAACAGAACATCCGGGTCATGCCAGTAGATGTTGTTGGTGCCGTCCCCGTGGTGGCAGTCGGTGTCCACGATCGCGATCTTCCGCACGCCGTATTCGCTCCTGAGATACTCCACCATGATGGATTCCATGTTGATGTGACAGAATCCCCTGCCTCCGTGGGTGACCCGCATGGCGTGGTGCCCGGGCGGACGTACCAGGGCGAATCCCCTCTCGATCTCTTTTTCCATGACCGCCCGGGCCACTGCCTTGGCGCCGCCTGCACTGATGATGTGGGACTCGGTGGTCACGGTTTCCTCGTCCGGTACGCAGAAATGGGACCGCCGGATATCAGCGGGGGTCACCATCTCCGGCTTGTATTCATGGAGGCCCTCTATGTCGAAAATCCCTTCTTCCGCCACCTGGTCCTGGGTATATAAAAGCCGTTCCTCCCGTTCCGGGTGGGTGGGATCGATCTCCCAGTCAAAGGCCGGGAAAAAGACAAGGCCTGTTTGATGTTCGGCTTTGAGCATTACATCTCCTTTATTTTCTCGCAGATGGTTTCAAACCCGCTGATCGGCCCCGGTTTAATCTGGATCTTGGTTTTGAAAATTTTGCCCCGCGGGGAAAAGTTCCGCACGATATTGAAACTCTGGAATTCGATGACTTCCACGTTTTCGATTTCCTCTTCACCGGCTCCCATGCTCGAGGCCTTCTGCTGCAGAAGATTGTATGCGCATTTGACCGCATCCTCTCCGGTGAAGGATTTGCCCACCGGCTCTGCATAATCCTCTTCATGGGCGGTGGCGGTTCCCTGTTCCGTGTCCACGGTGAGAGAGACTTCGCAGGTGGTCCGGGCAAGGGCGGCTCCGATGGCGTTGGCAACCGAAGAGCAGGGGACCGCATGGGTTTCGATGCCGGAAAGTTCCTGGATTTTCATGGCGAAATGTTCGGCCGGCCCGCCGAGAAGCAGGATGGATTCAGGTTTGATCCGGTAGCCTTCCAAAAATTCATGGACCGTGTAAACCGGCTTGCTGTTGATCCGGTCCACCATTTTCCACGAATTTTCCAGTATGAGTTCGCATGTTCTTTTAAATATGAACTGCGCTGCCTCGTCCGGTGTAACCCCGAGGCTCTCCGCGATTTTTTCCATGCCGGACCGGGCTTTGTCCCTGTCTCCGGTTTCCATGATGCCGAGATGGATCACCGCATCCGTGGGGGTGGGGGCCGGCCCCCCGAATGCCATGGCCGGGCCGAGGCGATCCGGTCCCACGGTAAGGCTTCCGTTGTCCGCCCGGACCACACTGTCTCCGCCGATTGCTTCGGAGTAGGTTTTCAGAGACCGGATCAGGCTTTTGTAAGAACCCCGCCGGATGCCGACCGGTTCCAGAACCGGGGCTTTGTCCACCAGTATGGAAATATCCGTTGTGGTTCCTCCGATATCCAGCACCAGCGTATCCTTGTTGGCCGCTGCATGGGGAATGGCCCCCATGATGCTGGCTGCCGGGCCCGACAGGATGGTCTGGCCGGGATACTCCATGGAAGCGCTCAGATTCATGGTGCCGCCGTCCGCCTTGAGAAGCATGATCGGCGCTTTGATACCCATCTGTTCCAGCGAGTCCTGCACAGCGGTGAAAAAGTCTTTGTGCATGCCGTACACCGCAGCGTTGAGATAGGTGGTGGCGATGCGCCTGGGAAAGTTGAGGTTGCCGGATACGTGGTGGCCGAGAAAGATTTTTTTGAAGCTCCTGTTGAGAATCCGTTTGATAAGGATCTCGTGGGACGGGTTTCTCACGGAAAACTTGCCCACCACTGCAACATATTCGATGCCCTTTTCTTCAAGCGTTTCAGCGATCTTTTTGATCTGGTCTTCATCAATGGGTTCTTTTTCTCGTCCCCGGTGATCGATGGATCCGTTAACGACAAAATAGTTGGAATCGATCCGGAAGCACTCCGGGTTGATGCCGGGGCCGCTTGAGACGATGGTTCCGGCGGGGGTCGTGTTCTGCCGGACCACGGCATTGGTGGTCAGTGTTGTGGAAAGGACGATCCGTTGGATGTCCTGGGGAGGCTTGTCCGCCAGAAGTTCCTGTATGCCCGTCAGCACGGTGTTGAAAAGGTTGGCGGTTTCCGTGGGGACTTTGACTTTTTTCACAAATCCCCTGTTGCTCAAAAGAACGGCGTCCGTATGCGTTCCGCCCACATCAAGTCCGATTATCATTGTATCTTCCCGTAATGAATTGATCATGCTCACTTGAACACAAGATATATCGATTATTTGAACTTGTCAGAAAACCCTTGTGATGTCAATTAGATTTTTCAACGGCATGGAAAGGGGCTTGACTTGGTTCGGGAAAATCGGCAGAATTCAGATTTTGTTGACTTTTGTATGAGTAGAAAGACAGGTACCCGGGAAAGGAGAGAACAGTATGGCAGTGATTGAATGGGAGAGGGACGAGTCGGTTGCAGTGATCCGGATGACCAGCGGCGCCAACAAGCAGAATCTTGTGTTCGCCGAAACCATGAACCAGGTATTCGACGAGATTCTTGCTGATGAAGAGGTTTCCTCTGTGGTGATCACGTCCGCTGATGAAAAGAATTTCTGCCAGGGCGTGGATGTGGACTGGCTGGGCGCGCGGTTCAATGAAAAGGATTTTGAAAACATTAAAAAATTCATGTACGGGATGAACAACGTGTTCAAGCGCATGCTTTTGATGCCGGTCCCGGTCATTTCAGCCATAAACGGACATGCATTCGGCAACGGTGCCATGCTGGCATGTGCAGGCGACTTCCGTTTCATGAAAAAACACAGGGGATACTTCTGTTTTCCGGAGGTGGATATCAACATCCCGTTTCTTCCCGGAATGGTGGCGTTTGTCAGAAAAGCGGTCCCGGAATACAAATTCAACGAACTCAAACTCACCGGAAAACGGGCGGGTGCGGATGAACTCGAGGCACACCACATCATTGTAAAGGCATGTGAAAACGAGGAAGAGCTCATGGCGGACGCGCTGGCCTTTGCCAAAACCTTTAAAAAAGACCGGAAGATTTTCGGCGAGCATAAAAAAAGGATGCACAAGCATATCGTACAGGTGATCGAGAACGAGGATCCTGAATATATAGAGCCTTTGAATCTGTTTGTGTGAGGAACGGGATCAATTGCCATGAAAGTCCTCGCCATGAGGACTTTCATGATATAAACGATTTTTTACGGTACCAGCCGGTCCGGTTCAAAGTCGAGGGTGGCGAAATAGTCGCGTACCGTCTCCTGTCTCCTGATCAGCTCGATGGTGCCGTCTTCCTTTAAAAGAAGCTCTTTGGGCCTCAGGTTCCCGTTGTAGTTGAACCCCATGGCGTGGCCGTGGGCGCCTGTGTCGTGAATCACCAGAAGATCTCCTTCCTCGGTTGCCGGAAGATTGCGCTGTATGGCGAACTTGTCGATGTTCTCGCAAAGCGACCCCACCACATCCACCACCTCTTTTTCTTCGGTGTCATCCTTTCCGTGGATGTGGATATGGTGGTAGGTTTCATAGATGCCTGGCCGCATCAGGGCGGACATGGAGGCGTCCACGCCCACGTACTTCCGGTAGATGTTCTTGTGGTTGATCACGGTGGTGACCAGCGCCCCGTGGGGGCCGGTCATGTATCTGCCGCTTTCCATATACAGTTTGGGCATATACCCGTTTTCCGATTCAAATTCCTCGAGGGCATTGATGATACCGTCTGCCATGGCTTCCAGATCCAGCGGGTTCTGGTCCGGCTGGTACGGGATGCCGAGACCTCCGCCGATATTGATGAACTCAAATTCGATGCCGAGCTCCCTGGAGAGATTTTTCACAACGTCCAGGATCATGCGGGTGGTCTCCACCATGTATTCGAAATTGAGTTCGTTGGAGGCCAGCATGGTATGGATGCCGAAACGGGCGGCCCCCAGTTCCATGGCCTGTTCGTACGCACTTTTGATCTGTTCGTGGCTCACCCCGTATTTGGACTCCACCGGGTTGCCGATGATCTTGTTTCCTTTGCGTCTCGGGCCGGGATTGTACCGAAAACAGATCAAATCGGGCATCTGCGGGGTTTTGGACACAAGGGATATGTCATCGAGGTTGAGGATGCATCCCCCGTCTGCGAGAGCTGTCCGGAACTGGTCGTCACTGGTGTTGTTGGATGTGAACATGATATCTTCGCCGCTGCTGCCGATCTGTCTTGCCAGCAGCACTTCAGGAGAAGAAGAACAGTCGAACCCGAACCCATTCTCCTGCATGATTTTCATGACATGGGGATTGGGCAGGGCTTTGACGGCAAAGTACTCCCTGAACCCGTCAAGCTGTGAAAAGACTTGGTTCATTCTTCTTCCGGTTTCTTTTATGCCTTTTTCGTCATAGATGTGGAAAGGGGTCCCGAAATGGCGGGCCGCTTTTTCTATAACGGATGAGAGTCGGTTTCTAAAATTGTCCGAGATCGGCATTCTGGATTCCCTCCTTATATTCCTTTGTTTACAAGAAACTTGAGATTCGAAACAAGAGACAAGCAACAAGAAGCTGCCTCATTCCGGTTTCAGTCTCCGTTCTGATGCTGTTCATCATGAGTGTTATACGGTTTTTCCGGTAACACGATTTTACCTGTTTCCTTTTCCGTGGAAAGCGAGATCATGGTATGAACTTGTCCAACATTGTCAATCGGAAAAATTCTCTCCTGGAGAATCTGCTGCAGTGTTCCGGTGTCTGTGGTCCTGAGTTTGACAAGGATGCAGTCTTCGCCTGCAAGGTGATGGACTTCCTGGATCTGTTCGATCCGGGAAATCTTTTGACAGGTGTCGGCCATCTCGGACGGTTTTTCCGGCTTGATGCGGAGGAACACCACCATGGCCTGGTTGAAATGGAGCGGATTCAGCTTGACTTCGTACCCGTCGATGATCCCCCTTGCCTCGAGTTTTTTGATTCGCTCGAGCACTGCCGAAGGGGCCATTTCCACCTGTCTTGCCACATCCACATTCGGAACCCGCGCTTTTTTCTGCAGGATGCTGAGGATTTTGTAGTCCGTAAGATCCATTTTTGTTTCCATTCTGTATTTTGATAACTTTACTGAAAAATATTCTTAATATTCTATTTTGTCAAGAATATATGCCGAATTTTTTAGGTTTTATTAGAATTATTTGCATGCCCTACGGTTCCGGTCCCCGGGGCGGCCAATGGAAAACGTGTTTTTTATTGCTAAAACGCCAATGTTGATATACATTTGTTGATAAGTGGCTTGTTTATAATGGACAAAAGGCGGATTTTTACGGATTATGGCTGGGAAAGACAAAGAAGAATACGCCATCCTTGTGGTGGATGACGAAGAGACGATCCTGGACGTTGCCGAAGGGTTTTTCCAGCGGAAAGGATACCGGGTCCACACGGCGCCTAACGGCAGAGAAGCCCTTGAAATTCTGGAAAAACAGAAGGTCCACTGCTGTTTCACGGATATCAGTATGCCGGAAATGGACGGGCTTGAACTTGCCGAAGCCATACGGAAGAAGGACAATACACTTCCGGTGGTGGTGATGACCGGTTATCCTTCCCTTGAAAATACCATTCAGACGCTGAAAAACGGGGTGGTGGATTACCTGATAAAGCCGATCAACCTCGAACAGATGGAGATCACTCTGAACCGGGTGGTAAGGGAGCGGTCCCTTTTTATCGAAAACCTGATCCTCAGGGAAGAGGTGGAGCGCCAGGAAAGGCTGAGGGAGCTGAACAGCGAGTTGATTTCCAGAGTGGACGAGGTCAATACCATAAACCGTATTATGGAGGATTTCTCAGACTCGGAATCCAGCTTTCAGATTTTCGAAAAGGTGGTGGATCTGGGTCGTGAGGTTTTAAAGGCGGACCTGGTCCATTTTTATATATGGACCGAGCAGGATCAGTCCCTGGTATCAGTGGCAAGCGCCTCCGCCTCCGGAGAGCCCGAACAGGAAGAGTCGGCGAATCCGGGCGAATCGATTGCGGACCTGACACTTCCCTTTATCCGAAAGGTGCTGACCACGGACCGAAAGCCCTGCCTTGTGACACGGGAGAGCGGTAAAGAGGGCCTTCCCGAATCGATCAGATCGTTCATGGCGGTTCCCCTCAACATAAGGGAGAATGTATTCGGGGTGGCAAGCGCCATAATCATGGACGAGGACCGGGGGTTCGACGAAAGGGATATCTACTATATGACCTTTATCACCCGGAAAGCGGCCGGCGCGATCGAAAATATTGCCCTTTACGAAAACATCTATGACAACCTGTTCTCCACCCTTTATGCCTTTGTGGCGACACTGGAGGCCAGGGACCAGTATACCCGGGAACACTCCACACGAGTGGCGAAGCTATCCCATAAAATTGCCGAGAAGTACGGCTGCACCGAAGAAGAGCTGGACGTGATCAACTTTGCAGGCCGCCTTCATGATATCGGAAAAATCGGCATCCGGGATGATATTCTTCTCAAGCCCGACTCTCTCACGGATGAGGAGTATGAGAAGATAAAGGAGCATCCCGCCATCGGGGCCGATATCGTGGGAAAGCTCGGACTCTGGAACCGGGAGCGGACAATTATCCGGCACCACCATGAACGTCATGACGGCAGGGGGTACCCGGATGGTCTGGCCGGAGAGGAAATCCCGCTTTTATCCAGAATTATGTCGGTGGCGGATGCGTATGACGCCATGGCCTCGGAGCGTGCGTACAGAAGGAAAATGGAAAAAGAGAAAATCATCGACATTATCAAGGCCAACTCCGGATCCCAGTTCGCTCCGGAAATCGTGCCGGTTTTCCTGGAGGTTATCAACGGGCCGGACGCGGAATAGAATTGCCTTGAGAGGGCTTTTAAAATGTGCTACTGTTGATACGGGGTGTTGGTCTGGCAAACACATGACGGCATGCAGAGGCAATGTATGAATACCATGAACGGGAGTGAACGTCGCCGGCATAAAAGAGTGGATTTTTCCACCCGGATAAGAGTGCTTCTTGATGCGGAAAACAGGCAGATTGATCTTGTGGGCGACTCAAAAGATTTAAGCCTCAAGGGCATTTATATTCTGACGGATGAGCGGGTGGACGAGGGCACGAAATGCTCTCTCAAAATCTTTCTTACAGGCGGTGTGGAAGATATCGAATTGAAGATGGAGTCAACCGTGGCGCGGCTTGATGCAAACGGGCTGGGGATTACGTTTGATTCCATGGATGTGGATTCGTTTACTCATCTGAAGAATATAGTAAAGTACAACAGTATTGATGAGTAAGCCGGTGGGCAGGAAAGGACGGATGCGGACTGTTTCCTTATGGATGTCAAACTGGTAAACCCGTTTATTAACGCAACGATCAATGTGCTTGAAACAATGGCGTTTATCAGTGTTGCCGCCGGGAAACCGTATCTGAAAAAGGAGAGCACGGCAACCGGGGATGTGACCGGGGTGATCGGCCTGACCGGTGTGGCCAACGGTACCATAGCCGTAACGTTCGAGGCGGAATGTATTCTGGCGGTTGTTTCCGGGATGTTCGGCGAAGAGATGCACGAGCTCAACAGTGAAATAGCGGATGCGGTCGGAGAATTGACCAATATGATATCAGGACAGGCAAGGCGGGAGCTCGAAGAGATGGGAAAACGGTTCAAAGCGGCCATTCCGTCGGTGGTGACCGGAACGAATCACAGCATCACCCACTATACCGACGGGCCCAGGGTTGCAATTCCGTTCCGTACGAACCAGGGGGATTTTACGATTGAGGTTTGCTTTGAAAGGTAGGCAGGCTGTTAGGCCCTCGGAAATAAATAATTCCACCATCCGACTTGTCCTTTGGTCCGTCTT
>CAYFVA010000084.1:0-9553 GCA_964346265.1 uncultured Desulfobacterales bacterium | reverse complement strand
TTCTGTTTATGTACACCTTTTGCAAAATTCGTACTTCAGGATAAAAAATTTAGATTTTGTTCTCCGGAAAATTCTGATAATCTTACTTTCAGACCTTGTTTATACGATATACAAATACAATGGAACAAATCCATGAAATTTTTTCCGTTTAAAATCATGTGTATATGCCTTTTGCTTCCTCCCCTGCTGTACGCTGGGAGCCTGCACATCATCAAAAGTTATCTGGACCAAACATACCAACAAAAAGTGGAAAATATTTTTCTCGGAGACACCGAATCTCTTATGGATGGAAGCGTCCGAATTCAAAACGCTATAACCCGCAATATCGAGTCCTATTTGGAAAACGATTTTCTGGTCAGGCATTTGGGCATTGATCCGGACATTCTTGTTGTCGCTGGAAACGGCACAATCGTATACCCGTCATACAACTCCGGGGAAGTTGATTTCAACGACGATTACAATAAAAATCCCATAAAAATTGCACGCAACAACTGGGAAATCATTAACAAGGGGTTACGGGCGGATGTGTCGATTGATCCGGGTCATGGCACAATACTGGCAAACCTTATTCTTGCTTTTTACCTTTCAGCAGCGATGATTGTTTTTTTATTCTTTTACCGAAGGGGGTTAAAAAAAGCAAAAACCTATGAGGAGGAAACCGGGAAACATATTGATGAACTTTTAAAAGAGGAGCAGGAATACCGGAATATCGTAGAGGAACTTACCACCGAAAGGACCAGACTTTTCAAAGACATTGACGATCTGAACAAAAAATTCAGCGAAGACAGAAAAAAAGCCAGGGTGAACGAAGAGGAAATGTTTAACGAAATCATCACTCTTGAAGAAAAACTCAATTCGTATATTGAACTGAAACAGGACAAAGAAGATGAAATACAGCAGCTTCGGTACAAGGTGGACGAGCTTGAACGGCGGAAAACCGGATCGGCAAGAAGGAGAATGTATGATTTTATGGAAAAACGGTTTTCCATTTTATACAAGCATATTGTCATGAGCAGAAAAGCCATGACCGGCCTGATTGAACTGCAGGACGATCAGCAGATCAAGGCGGAGGAAATCATTCACCAGCTCAATGAAGACCCTGAAAAAGTCAGTGTCAAACGGAAGGTTTTTGCCGGAAAAAAGAGCAGACACAGCGTGCTTGAAGTCAACTTTGCCTACAACGGAAGACTGTATTTCAGACACACAGAAGAAAAGAAGATGGAAATCGTTCTCATCGGAACCAAAAAAACCCAGAACAAGGATATGGAGTATCTGCACAATTTATAGAGACGGATCATGTATACATCATTCTACAGGTTAAACAGAAAACCGTTCGATATCAGTTCGGACCCCTCTTTCATGTGGTTCGGAGAAAAACACAAAGAAGCCCTGGCCATCCTTCGGTACGGCATCATGAACAATAAAGGATTTCTTCTTCTCACCGGTGATGTGGGAACCGGGAAAACCACGCTTATAAACGCCCTTTTGAAAAAACTTTCCAGAAACGTCATTTGCATTACCGTGTCTGATCCGAATCTGGAAACCCTGGATTTTATCAACTATATTGCTTCCTGTTTCGGCATGAAACAGGAATTCAGTTCCAAGGGCCGTTTTTTAATAGAGTTTCGAAAATTCTTGCTCAAGAGCCATCAAGAGGGAAAAAAGGTGCTCATGATCATCGATGAAGCGCAGCTCTTGACGGATGACCTGCTGGAACAGATCAGGCTTTTATCCAATATTGACATGGCGGAAACCAAGCTTTTAAATATCTTTTTCGTGGGTCAGAACGAATTTAACGATATTTTGCTGAAAACAAACAACCGGGCGGTCCGGCAGCGGATCACCCTCAATTACAACATCGATCCGTTCACACCGGACGAAACCGGCACCTATATCCAGCATCGATTGAAAATCGCCGGTGCGGCCAAAAACATTTTCACCTCAAAAGCGGTGCAGAAAATTCATCTGTATTCAGGGGGATTTCCCAGGAGAATCAATATCATATGCGATCATTGCCTGTTGTCCGGATATGTCAATGACAAACAGATAATCGATGAAAGCATTGTAACCGAATGCGCCCGCGAACTCGAAATCCCAAAGGAAGTCAAAAAAAGAGAGTTGAATTCTTTCAAAGAAAACCGGCAATCCCCTGAAACGACGGTTCCAAAGGAACCTGTGAAAAAGAACACCGCAAGGAAAGTTCTTTTCGCATGTTTTTTGTCCGCGATATTGATCCTGACCGGCCTTGGACTATACCAGCCCCGATTTTATAAGGAAAGTATCCAAAAAGCGGACCGGTATTATTCACAGCTTGAAAAAGAAATTCTTGATGTTTTTGACAACAACGGTTCCTCGGTTCAGGCGGAAAATCATCAAAAATCCGTTAAAAAACAAATCCGGCCCGTAAAGCAAAACACGGATATTGAGACCGATCCCCATGGCAATTCTCCTGAAGCAAAGCCTGCGGACGGGGAAAGAGACTTTTCTTTGAAAAACGATCAAATGTCCGGCCCTGAACCGGAGAGTCTGAAACCCCACTACATGACATTGACTCAGGGCAAAGCCGAACAAGTGGATTTTTCAAAGGAAGATACGGAAAACCACCGTAAAGAGGATGCAGAGCCGGAAAAAGAAATTCCGCCGCTTAAAAAGAAAAAACTCGTTCTCCGGTTCAAGTACGATTCCAACGAATTCAGCGAAAAAGGAGAAAAGGAGATCAACGAGTTTGCAAATACTCTTTTACATTATCCGGATCTTACCATCATCGTTACCGGGTATACGGATTCAGTCGGTTATCAGAAATACAATGTCAAGCTTTCAGAATTTCGAGCCAATATTGTAAAAAGCTACCTGATGGGCAAAGGGATCCATGGCGGACGGATTCATGCCCGGGGGGTCGGCAGTGATAACCCTGTGGAGAGCAACGATACTGCATGGGGAAGAAAAATGAACCGGCGGGTGGAAATCAGTGTGTACCAGAAGGACCAGTAACCGGTCCAGAGGACGTATATTCCCTCACGGAAGACAATCCATCTTCCGTGTCACTGGTTTTTCATTCAAGATCTGTTTTTTCCCGGAATCAGAATATCAAGATACGAACCTTTTCCGGAACCGGATTTTATGCTCACTTCCCCGTTCAGAATGTTCCGGATATAATCGAACTGTTCCTGCAGTTCGTCTGTATACCGCATATCCCCCGAATCCCTGTAAATCAGGCAAAAGTTCCCGTCCACAACAGAGGCATTCATGTGAATCGATTTGGGGGAAACATTTTGTAATTCACACGAGATGGAATGACGTATAAATGCGCTCAGAAGATCGAACAATTCGTTCCAGCTGCCTGAAAATTTCGAGTCGTCATGACAATGGCCGGATATTTTGATATCTTCTGTTTCAAACACTCGAATGAGTTTTTCAAAAAGCGGTTTTACATCAATGGTCTGCGGGTCGAACGGTACGGCGCTTTCCCCGTAAAGCGCAC
Source organism: uncultured Desulfobacterales bacterium (assembly GCA_964346265.1). GTDB lineage: Bacteria > Desulfobacterota > Desulfobacteria > Desulfobacterales > Desulfobacteraceae > JAIPEK01. Next base: position 6,072 of record CAYFVA010000084.1, on the reverse strand, counting down.
CCATCATTTCATCCTCAAGAGCAAATATCGTTTCCGCAAGCTTTTCCGGAAGCACCACCTCTTCCCCGTTCCCCCGGTCCAGTGTTCCCATGGTGAGAACGCCGTTTTGCTCTTGTATCCAAATGCCTTTTTCGATCAAAGGTCTCCCTTCTTTGTCAGGCATGACACCCTCCATTCAGTACTTGTGATTGATTCATCCGGCTGACTTTTTTCCATGGTATACAGGATTGAAAAAAAACACAACCTCTATTTCCTTCCATCGAGCCGGGACCAGTCCGGCTTCAGGATTTGGGCATCCGCATCATGATTTTCCGGCTGATCCATTGTTTGATCCGTATCAAAAATCTCCTCCATATCCATTTGACCGCTGTTTTCATTTCCCTGCAGCCGCTCCAGTATCTCCCGGATCCGGCGTACCGTTTTTTCGGGCAGATCATGATCACCTTCAAGCGCTTTTTCAAACAGGGATTTTGCAGCGCTGATACACCCCTGCCGGTACTTCAGCATGGCCCTGTGATACTTGACAATTGCATTATCCGGTGCAAGTTCCTCTGCGGTCTCAAACATCCATGCGGCCTGGGAATAGGCTTTTTTGTGATAATAGGCCCAGCCGAGGGTGTCTGCAATCGAGCCGTTTTCAGGCAATTGTTCATACGCTTTTCTGGCAAGATCAAGCGCCCGGTCAAGTTCGGTTCCGGACTCAAGCAGAAGCCATGCGAGATTTCCTGCGATCTCTCCTGAATCCGGCACACGATCAATCGCCTTGTTCAATGTTTCAAGTGCCGACTGTACGGAACCCCTCTCCACATACAAACTTGCCAGATCATTCCATCCTTGACCGTATTGCGGATTCACTTTTGTGCATTGGGTCAGAAGGTCCACCGCCCGGTCCCATTGTCCGGTCCTGCGGTATACGGATGCAAGCAGAGAAAAAATATACCCCGGCGGATCATTCAAAGTCAGAGCCGTTTCAAGATATTGCCCGGCTTTGTCATACTGTTTGATCCGGCAGGCTATCTCCGCTGCCACATAATACAAAAAAGGGTCTTCAGGAAATTTTTCCAGTATTTGATCCGCCTCTGCCATGGCCCTGGAACTTTTTCCAAGTTCTACCATAATACGCATATACCCGGCGGTCACATCCCTGCCTCCCGGGTTCATTCTCATTGCCTGTTTGTAAATCTTTGCCGCCTCTGAAAGCTTGTTTGCCTTTTCAAGGGCGGCTGCATAAAAAAACAGGGAGGAGGCGTCAGGATTTGCATGGGCCGCCTGTACCAACTCACTTGCCGCCTCTTCAAACCGTCTCTGCCCCAGAAGGCACAATCCTTTCGCCCGCATGGCCCTCGGATTCGTTCGTTCAACAGCCAGGGCCTTTTCAATGTAGTCAAGTGCAAGCGCAAATTCCCTGTTTTTATACAGAAGATATCCAAGCGCCACAAGCGAATCCACATGCTCGGGCTCCAGCATCAGCGCATGGACAAAACTCTTTTCTGCAAGTTTTGTCTGCCCGCCTGAAAAATAGGCAACTCCGAGCAGATACCTGGCCAGGGCAAGTGCGGGGTTTTCACTGATTACGGTTTTAAAATGAGAAACCGCCCGGGCGGTTTGCCCCTGAAACAGCAGGTATTTCCCTTTTAACAGATGATAATGATCCATGGACCGCCCTTCGGTCTTTCCGGCCTTGTCAAGCATCATGCCCGCTTTTTCCATATCCAGCCCGGAAAGATACAAATCCGCCAGAAGCAATGGAAACCCGTACTCTTCAGGAAAGGATTTCTCAAGCTTGACAAGCAGTTTCAAGGCTTTGGATTTTTGCCCGGTTTGCAGATAAAACCGGGACAGCCGCTTTTTCAGCAATAAACTTTCAGGATACGTGTTGACCGCCTGTAAAAGAAACTTCTCAGACTCAGTCATCCGGCCCGACACCAGGTAATAATCCGACAGCAGTAAAAAATGCAACGGGTCAAGTTCCTGCTGTTGATCCATCATGGCGACCACCCTCTCTGCTTCCTCCTCCTGTCCGACTTTTTTCAGACACAAGGCAAGTTTGAGTTCCGCCCGGATCCCGTCCCCGGATGCATCCACCCCTTTGCGGTACATGGCTTCCGCCTTTGTATACTCCTTTGACACCATATACAGGTCCCCGTAAAGCAGATAATACTCCGTATCCTTTTCCAGTGTATCCTTGATCTGGTCCATTTTTTTAAAAGCGTTTGCATACTCGCCTTTGATCATCAGGATCCTTGCGATTTGCTTTTGGATCTTTCCGTTTTCAGGATTGATTTCAAGTGCTTTTCTGAAAAATCTTTCAGCAGGCCCCACCCTGGATAATTTCAGGTAGGCTTCCCCGATTTTTTCATACAGCTTTACCGGTTCATCCGGGTTTTTCTCTGTGGCTTTCAGCCAGAACCCGATTGCTTTTTTGTAAGCGGCTTTTTCAAAAGCCCTGTCTCCTTTTTTCTCAAGCGAAAGTCCATCCGGACCGATGCATCCGCAAAGAAAAAACAGAAAGAAAAGTGCGAAAAAACCCTTTTTCATTGCTTGACCTTTACTGCGATCATAAAAAAAATCAGGAAAATTGAAAAAGTCGCCCAGAAGACAATTTCAGTCTTGTGGTTGATACCGTACTGAAAAACGGACAGGGCAAAAGAAAAAAACCAGGGAAGGTCCTCACTGTGATACCCTGTGAAGTCTCCGGGATTCGACACCGGCCGGTGTAAAGAATTCGGGCCCACATCCGGCTTGACTTTGGCCAGAGAACCCGGTTCTTTTTTCTCACTTTGTTTTTTAATCTTGTGCAGGACAACCATATACTCATTGGGTTGTTTCCCGCTATTCGATTGAACCGGCCCGCTGTATTGAACCGTATTGATCAGCTCTTTTTTCAGATCTTTTCTTTTGGCGGCAACTCGTTCCGGATTGATTTTTGTTTTTTTCCTTTCCTTCTGTGTCTGCTTGTCCATTTCAAGATAGGGGATTCGAAGATCTTTCAACAGGCGTTCATATTTTCGGGTCTGGGCAAGATATTCATCCAGTATGTTTTGAATCCGCAGATCCACACTAATCAACCGGTCTATGGACTCCGCAGGATTGACGGTCTCCCGGAAAAGGAGATTGACAGGGACGTCAATATTGATCCGGTCCGCATATACGGCCGACCGTTCCACGGGTTCAGGGAATAAGGCCCCGCAGTTTTCCTCTGCAGGGGTATTGAAATGAAGAACATACGTGTTCGTGGGCTCCGCGTCTGTAACACACGAATGCGGCAATTGAAACAACCGGTTTTCCTGCCCTGCGGCAAACCAGGCAAAAGAGGTTTCAGAGCAAAACAGGCAAACGCATAAAACAAAAAGGAAATGCCACCTTGGCTTGATCAAATTTTTGCATCCGTATTTATACACATATCAATTGACAAAAAGGACGATTTTATAATATTGGTATGTGAATGGTGTTATCATACAACAGAAAGGTCTGTCTATACCATTATACAATTTTATTTCCGGGGGCTTCAAATGAAATGTTTCGCCAGATGTGTCTGCCTGACTCTTATCGTATTTCTCACATTGGCCGGGTGCTTGAGTGATCAGGACAAAAAAGCCGACCACTTGAAAAAAGGAAATCAATATTTCCAGGCCAAAGAGTACAAAAAAGCTGAAATTGAATACAAAAACGCTCTCCAGATCGACAACAAATATTCAGATGCCCTTGTAAAACTCGGAGAAACCCAACTCAAGCTCGGAAAGCCCAAAGAAGCATTTCGATTCTACAGACAGGCGGAACAACTGGTTCCTGACAATCCAAATGTCCTGATAAACCTGGCAAGGCTTTATTTTCTGGGGAAAAACCAGGACGAGGCCCGGAAAAAAATAGACAAAGCCCTTGAAATCGAGCCGGAAAATATTGATGCGCTTCACCTGAAAGCAAATCTTTTGACCACCCAAAAAGAATTTGAAACCGCAGCTTCTGTATATGAAAAAATCCTGGGTATTGACGATCAGCATATTCAATCCCTCCAGGGTCTTGCCCGTTTAAAAAGTTTTGACAACCAGTTTGACCAGGCGGAGAATCTTCTGAAAAAAGCATCCGATGTCGACCCGGACGCCATTTCGCCCCGTCTTGCGCTTACCAGTTTTTATATCAGTCAAAACGATTTTGAAAAGGCGGAACAACAGTTGCTCACCGCTTCCGAAAAAAACCCGGAAAACACGGATATTCACACTGTTCTGGGCAACTTCTATCTGCGGTTGAGCAATCCGGAGAAAGCTGAAAAATCCTATAAACAGGCCGTGGAGATCGCACCGGACAGTGTCAAACCCAGGCTGATTCTCGCAGGATTTTACAATATCACGGGCAAAAAACAACAAGCCCTGGAGCAATACGAACAAGCAGCCCGGTCGAATCCGGAAAACATCGGGGCAAAGCAGGCCCTGGCCCAGTACCATTACAAAAGCAAAAACATGGACAAGGCCGGAAGCATCGTAAAGGAAATTCTGGAGAAAAGACCCAACTACTACGAGGCCAAAATGCTTCAGGCCAAACTTCTCATTTACGATAAAGACTTTACCAAGGCACTGAGAAAACTGGAAGAACTGGAAAAAACCGAACCATCCGATTCCCGTGTCCACTATTTCAAAGGTCTTGCACATATCGGTCTGGGCAAACGGGACCAGGCCGCATCCGCAGCCTCTAAAGCAGTGGAGCTGAACCCGTCCCATATCAAATCAAAACTGCTTCTGGCGGACCTGCATTTCCATCAACGCTCGTTCGATCTTGCCAAATCCCAGGCGGACGAGGTTCTTGAAATCGACCCGGACAATTACAGGGCTGCCATGATCCGGGCGAATTCCCACCTGGCATTGAATGATATTGACAAAGCGGAAAACGGGTTTGAAAAACTCATTGATATCAACCCGGACAATGCAGCCGGCTATTACCGGCTTGCCCTGGTGAAATCCGCGCGGAAAGAGTATGACAAAGCGGAACAGCTCCTTGAAAAAGCGTACGTGATCAACAAAAACTTCCTTGATGTTTTCACTTTGAGAGTGAAAAACCGTGTTCTGCAGCAAGAGTTTGAAAATGCCCACAAGATTTGTGAAACCCAGCTGGAAAACGTCAAAGGAAACAAACGCATCACAGCAGTGGTCCATAATATCCAGGCAGGAATATTTCTCACCGAAAAAAAATGGGACGCTGCGGAAAAATCCTTACACAAAGCCATTGATACAGATCCGGAGTATTTGAAACCCTATGGAACTCTGGCCCAACTCTATCTCTCCCGAAAAGATCCGGACAACGCCATATCCCAGTACAAGACCATACTGAAAAAGAACCCGGATCTCGCCTCTCCCCATATGATGCTTGGGACCATATATGACATGAAAAAAGAGTATGACACCGCAGCCGGCCACTACAGAAAAGCGTTGGAGAACAATCCGGATTTCGCTCCGGCAGCAAACAATCTTGCCTATCACCTGGCCGACCGAACCGAAAATTTTGATGAAGCCCTGAAGTACGCCAGAAAAGCAAAAGAACAGATACCTGAAAATCCCGGAGTCATGGACACACTCGGCCTTGCCTATTATAAAAAAGAACTGTACGGAAACGCCGTGGGAGAGTTTCTGGACAGCCTGAAAAAAATTCCTGAAAACCCGGTTGTCCATTACCATCTGGGCCTTGCCTACAACAAAAAAGGGGAATTTGAAAAGGCCAGAGAATCCCTTTCCAAAGCCCTTGAGTTAAGCGATGATTTTGATGGTGCAAAAAAAGCGAAGACCCTTTTAACCGAGCTTAAAAACGGATAGTGTCATGAAACGATCACACTTATTTTTCCTGCCCCTTCTGGTCCTTCTGATGATACTTCCCGTGTCCGGCTTCTGCGCCGATCTGACCGGAAAAGAGCTTGCCGAAAAGGTCTTTCACAGAGACCAGGGCCAAAACTCAGAGTCAACCGCTCAAATGGTGCTGATAGACAAAAACGAAAACAAACGCATCCGTGATTTTATCAGCAAACGCGTTCTAAAGACGAACTGGAACGCCGGCTGATTCGATTCACCTCCCCTGCAGACATCGAAG
>CAYFVA010000083.1:2162-9605 GCA_964346265.1 uncultured Desulfobacterales bacterium | reverse complement strand
CAAACACCAGCCGCAGAAAAATCCAGCCGCCGTGCACCGAAGTGCCCGCCATGATCAGGGTGAGAATCAGGGGCAAAAAGATACCCGCACCGATCACGCTGATCAGGAACATCTTTGCATACTCTCCTTTTATCATGGTCTGAATGGACACCTTTGCCGTATCCGACAGATGGGACGTGCTCCATATATGAAGCAGTAATGTCAAGGCATACGCGGCAAACAACACCACCGCCCACTTTTCAAAAACTGCCGGGCTTCCGCTGCCTGCGGCCAGCATGAACTGAAAAATCTGGCTGCCCACCCAGAGTCCGGAAATAATGGACAATGGGATCAGGATGGTGGAACTCCATGCCGGAAGGGCTTTCATCACGTTCATGGTGGCAAACCCGTGCATGATAAGAAGAATACACGAGATGCCGGTTAAAAGTTTCAAAAATCCGCTCCCGGGTCCGAATACCAGAAGCTGAAGAAGACCAAGGAGGGCGAATACGCCGATCACCCATACTCCCCTGGACAACTCGGACTTGTGCGGCTTGAGAAATATCCGCCAGAACCGCTTCGGGTTTCCCAGATACATCAAGTGGATCAGACCGCCGAGAAACAGGGTACCGATCCACCCCACCGCCATGCCGGGAATATAGTTGTACAGCATGGAGACAAAGTACAGGCCGGCCCCGATTTCCGAGACAAAAAATGCAAGCCACAGAAACACACCCTGCTGCTCTATCCATTCCTTCTGCCGGGTCTCCCGGATCATCCATTCGTATGCTTCCTGTTCTTTGGCAGACGGAAGCAATTTGCCGATCAGGTTATCATAATTCATACCATTATCTCCCGGTTTTCCGTATTATTTATCTTTATATACCTTTACCGCAACAGAGGTTTCAATGTTCCCTGTGATCGGGTCATAGTGCCTCAGGTACGACGGAAGCAGCTTGCAGAAATTGCTCCCCTTGTTTTTGGCAATGGGCCGTCCCTTGGCCCAGAGACCTCCCTGGCCGGCAATTCCGATCACCATTTTCTGCTGGCCCTCCATGGTTTTGATCACCCCTTTCTCCTTTGCCCCGTACCGGTTTTCGATGATGATCCGATCCCCGTCCGCAAGGCCCCGGTCTTTTGCAAGATCACTGTTCATGGTCACTGTGAAGGTATACGGACAAAGTTTGCTCACCTCATCCACCATGGGGTTCTGGAACGTGGTGTTGTTGGTGTGAAGCACATCCCGGTACGAAAAGGCCAGAAGATCGAACTCATCATCCATCTCCCGGTAGGAGGTGGGTTCGTACCATCCGGGCAGCGGCGAATACTGGTCGGTTTCAAGGTCAAGGTCCACATCGCTTACAATTTTGTCGGCCGCTTTTTTATCATGGACCAGAAACTCCATGTAGACCGGCACCCTTGAGTTGGTGTGCCACCGCCAGTACACATCCTCCACTGGTTTGTGCCATGTGGCGTACCCCTGGCGCTGGATTTTCTCCTTGTCTTCGCCGTAGACCCATTCAAGTACCCGCTCCCCGATCTCTTTCCAGGTCATGAGGCCGTCCTCGGGCTTGAGCCTGTATGCCTCTTCATCGATGCTGTAGTAGTCGTTCAAAAGCTCGTAGTATTTGTCCAGCACCCCGACCCGGTGGGCCACGTCCAGGTATACATCCATGAAGAACCGGCATTCTCCCAGGGGTTCCACGGCCCGCTTCTGCATGTGCACGTACCACTCTTCGTACGAGGGAGAGCCGCTGAAAAAGAACGCGTCGATTTCACTGCTCCAGCAGTCCTTTTCCAGGAAACTGACATCCGGCAGGATAATGTCGCCCACGGCCTCGTCGGTCTCGTTGCTCCAAAGATCGATCTGGACCACGAACATGTCCTTGAAAAAGTCCACGGCCGCCTCCCAGTCCGCCTGGCTGACGATGAAATTTGCAGCGATGCCGAATACCATCTCCGGCTTTGCTTTCATGCCGAATTTCTCGTATATCTCTTCTCTTTCCTTGACATACGGGATATGGGAAAGGGTGCAGTGGTGCCAGAAGTCCACACACCCGGCGTTTCCGCATGGAATTTTCGGGGTCTTCGGGGGCCACGGCATGTGCGAATAGAAGACCGACGGGATCAGGACGCCGTCCGGCCCGATCTTCGGGATTCTTTCATACCCTTTTCCCTTGGGATATTTTCGTCGTATGGAGGGCCAGCCCAGCGTTCCGCCGGGCACATCCTCGGCCCCGACAAGTTCGCTCAACAGATCGATTGCCGCCACCTGGTGGATGCCGTTGTAATGGCCCTGGGACCCACGGAACGTCACCGCCGCCACCGGCCGGTACGGGAAGCTTTTGCCGTCAATGGTGATGGTGCTGCCGATCTGGGCATTGTCCACCCACTCGTTTGCGATGCGGATGATTTTGTCCGCCGGAACCGAACTGATTTCAGCGGCCTCTTCCGCCGTAAACTGTTTGAGATGCTCCCGCAGAATCTCGAATGCCGGCCTTACCTTCTTTCCGTAGCACTCGTACTCTCCGTACAGGGCAAAATTTTCGTCTTCAGTGGTTCCATCGTTGAACTCCTTGATTTTCTGTTCCTTTTCATCGAAAATAAGCGGTTCACCCGATTCTTCATGACGAAGATACGTACCGTCCTCCTGGATCAGATAGGGAAAATTTGTCTTTGCCTTGAGATACAGCTCGTCATAGAGTTTGCGGCCGTTGACGATATGGTTGCACATGGCAAGGGCCACCACGGAATCCGTGCCCGGCAGGATCGGCACCCATTCGGTTGCCTTTCCGCCTGCAAAGTTGCTCATGGGGTCAAAGACCACTTCCTTGATGCCTCTTTTCACCGCATCCGCCCGGAGCCTTGCGTTTGTCATGGCCGAATGCCCGGAGCCGGTGCCCTTGCTGGACCCCCACTTGAGGACGTATTTGGTGTACCGCCAGTCCGGTGCGATGGACCAGGCTCCGTGGATCAGACCGCCCATCATGTGGGCCGCGTTGCCGCAGTGAAGACTCCCGCCGCCGATGATAAAGCATCCGTTGTCCGGCACTCCGAACGCCTTGGCATAGAAATAGGGATGATTGTGGGGCCCGTCGCTGGCCCGCATGGTCTGGTTGGTAAAGAGGATCTTGTTGGGGTCGTCATCCATGATCTTTTTCATGCGGGTGCTGATTTCCTCGAGTGCCTCATCCCAGGAAATCTCCTTCCACTGGGGATCCACGCCGATTCCTTTTTCCGGATTGGTGCGTTTCAAGGGCTTTGTGATCCGGTTGGGATCATGGTAGTACATCAGCCCGGCCGCCCCTTTGCCGCACATGCCGCTGCCGGTCCCTCCCATGGTGGAATCCTGGAGCCCCTCGATTTTCACGGGCACCCCGTTGATCCGTCTGACCCGGATTCCGCATCCGCAGTAGCATACGCCGCAGGTGGTGTTCACCCATGTATCTTCCCATATTTTATCGCTTTTATACGTCATTTTTTCCCCTTTCGCAGTATCTGTTTCATATGAAAATTCCGGACATTGTTACCGGAATCAGCCGATCCGTCCCCGAACAACCGGGCCGGATGTCAATCGATATAAAACACACAAGGTTCCGTACCGAACTCCGGCCTCAACTGCTTTCCGCTCTCTTCTTTTACGAGCCTTGACACGTCACTCTCCGGATCATCCATATCCCCGAAATGTCTTGCCCCCACAGGGCATGCATTCACACACGCCGGGGTTGCGTCCGTATCTTTCCCTGGCACAAGTCCCCGGCTGATCCCGTCATCCAGACGTTCCGCACAGAAATTGCATTTCATGACGGTCCCCACCTGGAAGGGGTAAATCTCCTCGCCGAGCTGTTCAAAACTGGTTTTGCCCTGTCCGGGAAAGTATTCCGCCTCCTTGAGCTCTTTTGTATAATACGTCCGCTGCTGGTAGGGACAGCTCACAAGGCAGGCACGGCAGCCGACGCACTGGTCGTAATCGATCATCACGATACCGTCCTCGCGCTTGAACGTGGCGCCGGTGGGACAGGCATCCACACAGGCGGCCTCTTCACAGTGGTTGCATAGAACGGGATACATGATCTTTTTGCTGGTGGGATACTTTCCTTTTTCCCCGATCAATACGCGGTTCCAGAAAACCCCCGGAGGCAGAAAATGCTCCTCCTTGCACGATATGGAACAGCTCCAGCAGCCTATACACCGTTTGACATCTATTACCATTGACCATTTTGGCATAACCGCTCCTTTTTTTTCAAGAAACTTGAGACAGGAAACAAGAGACAAGAAGCTGCTTCGTTCAAGTTTCATGGTTTGTTTTGATGCTGTGCATCATGACTGTTTTATGAAAATCCCTTAAAACGTGTATACAATAGCATCTTCATACCCCCTCCGGGCGCATCTGGTGTTCGCCTCCAGCTTGCCGCCGGAAAAATAGTCCTCAAGGCTTTTGACGATCCAGTCGATTTCGATGATACCGGTAATTTTTGCAAAGGCGCCCATTATACAGGTGTTGGGGATGGCAACGCCGATTTCCTCCATGGAGATCCCCTGGGCGTCCACAGTCCCGATTGTTTTCACATGCGGATCAATGGTTTCAAATACGGGGGACGGGGAGTTCAGTACCATGACGCTGTTGTTTTTCATCCCTTCCCGGGTGGGCTTCGAACCGATCTGGGTTGTATCCAGAACCACCACCACGTCCGGCTGGTAGATTTTCGTCTTTTCATTGACCGGCTTGTCATCAACTCTGCTGAACGCCGTGACGGGCGCGCCCCGTCTTTCAAAACCGAACATCGGAAAACTTGCACCGTATTTTCCCTTTTTCACAAAAGCACCGGCAAGTATCCGTGACGCCATAACTGCTCCCTGTCCGCCTCTGCCGTGAAACCTCGCTTCTATCATGGGCTTATCCCTCCTTGTTTACGTTTCCAGTGAAAAGGGGAGAGGACAGGTATCTTCAATCTCCATCATTTTTTGAAGGACGTGATACTCGTAATCGATATCCCGCTGGAGAACATCCAGTTCTTCTTCGGTCATATGACTGTATTTTTTCGCAAGCTTTGCATATTCGGAAACCGGCTTGGGCTTTTTCGTCTCCCTGGTAAACCGGAAACATCCGTTCTCCGCCTCCCACAGGGGATAAAAATTCGTTTTTACGGCGCTCCTGCAAAGCTCTATCCCCTTTTCCGGGGCCACCCCCCAGCCCGTGGGGCAGGGGGAGAACACATGCAGGAAACAGAACCCCTGATCCTTCATCGTTTTTGCTTTGAGGAGTTTGTCCGCCAGATCCTCCAGGTGGCTCAACGTGGCTGTGGCGGTGTACGGTATCTTGTGCATGGCCATGATCATGGCAAGATTCTTTTTCCGGATATTTTTCCCGCTCTCGGCCCCTCCCACCGGGGTGGTGGTGGTTTTTGCCCCGAAAGGGGTGGTGCTGCTTTTCTGGATCCCCGTATTCATGTACCCTTCATTGTCATAGCAGATATAAATGAACGGTTCATTTCTCTCTGCCGCACCTGACAGGTTGGAAAATCCGATATCCGCTGCGGTTCCGTCCCCGTTGAAACACACCACCGTGTTGTCGATTCCTTTGCGGTTGTAATAGCGGACAAGGCCGGTGGCGTTGGCGGCAGCTCCGGTCATCAGGGTACCGTAGTAGGCAAGCTTGTGCCACGTGCCCGTATTCTGTCCCAAAAGAACCGGGGCTGAACACGAAGGAGTGCCCGTGATCACGATATCATTGCCCAGAACCCTCGGAATAAACCGCAGAAGCAATTCCAGCGAACATCCCGGGCAGAATGCAAGTCCGCCCTGGAAGGGATCTTCATGCTTCATATACTCAAATACTTTTGAAAGCCTCTTTTTCTTCGGCTCGGCCTCTGTGTTCATGGAACCTCCGGCTTATTCTTCTGCCATCCAGTTTATGGTTTCAACCGATTTGCCCCTGGACAAGTCGATCAGTCTTGTAAACATCTCTTCTATATTGGCTTTGGTGATATCCGTATTCGCGATACCGTCGATAAAGCTTACAAGCTCGGTACCGGGAAATTTTGGGGCAAGCGATGCGATTTCGTTGAAAATGGGACCGCCTTCAAACCCGAAACACACGCTCCTGTCCACGACACCGGCACAAATTTTCCCCTTGAGGGACCGCACCAGCTCCCGGGCAGGAAAAGGCCTGTACATTCGAATCTTCACAAGGCCCACCTTTGTGCCCTGATCTCTCATTTCATCCACAACGCTCCGGATGGTTCCGCACATGCTGCCGGAACCCACCAGCACCACATCGGCATCCTCTGTCCGGTACTCTTCCACCGCCCCTTTGTGTTGTCTGTTGAAAGTTCGGGCAAATTCCTCTTCCGCCGTATTCAGCACCTCTTTAGACCGCATCAGGGCGGAAAGGTGTTTTTTTCTCAATTCGATATACCCGCCCATGATACCGTGGGAGCCGCACCCGAGGCTTTCTCCGGGCCGAAGAACCGGTCTTTCCGGCTGGGAATCCAGAACCGACAGATACTCCTGAACACTTTCCCTGTCCGGCACTTCCACCCGTTCCGCCATATAAGAGAGATAAAATCCGTCATAATGGACCATCACCGGAAGCTGGATATCGTAATCCTCTGCCAGCCGGTAGGCAATAATCACCTGGTCGAGGATCTCCTGGCAGTTTTCAGCGACCAGAAACACCCACCCGCAGTCCCTTGTGCTGATCATATCCTGCTGTCCGGATGATACCGCTATGATGCCGGGGGTCTCCCGGTTTACGTTCACCATCACCACCGGTGCTCTCGCGCCTGCCGCAGCCAGGACGGCATCGTACATGAAAACCAGCCCCCAGGATGATGTGGCTGTGAAAACCCGTCCTCCGGCGAGCGACGCAGCCGTCACCGCATTCATCGCCGAATTTTCGCCTTCCACCGTCACCATTTCAGCATCCAGGTCGCCTGCGGCATGGAAGGTTGACAGTTTTTCAATCACCTCGGTCTGGGGGGTTATCGGGTAGGCCGCCACCACATCAGGGGCGCAGAGCATGGCGCCCCAAGCTGCCGCAGCGTTTCCGGTCAAAAGCTTCACACCGGATTCAGACACGGTTGTGACACTCATTTCCAATCTCCTTCAGGGCTCATGGTAATCGCTTTTCCCGGGCACTCATTGGCACAGATACCGCACCCTTTGCAGAAAGCGAGATCCGGCTCAAACCGATCCTCCTTCATTTTCATGCACCCGGTCGGGCAGAAAAGCGCACAGAATCCGCAAAAGACACACCGCTCCATATCCATCACCGGCCGGATGCTCCGCCAGGAGCCGGTATCCAGACACAGAAGCTCGTCGTTTGCATCCGACCATGGGCCCTCAAATTTGAAATACCTGCGATCATTCATTGGCGCGGGTCTCCTTGAAACAGCTTTTTCCTTTAAACAAAATTTTCTGCAGCAACCAATCGAAAATTTCCGGTTTCAATACAAGAGAATG
>CAYFVA010000083.1:0-2062 GCA_964346265.1 uncultured Desulfobacterales bacterium | reverse complement strand
TACAAGAGAATGGATACGGAAACCAGTAACAGAATTAACCGGATTCAGAACATGATTTATATTTTAGTTATTTCATAGCCACTTTATAATTACTTTGTCAAGGAAAAATCTACACGGTCTCTTATTTTTTTTGTCCCAAACCCGTTCCGAAACCGTAAAAACAGGTCTTCAAAGAATTTTCTCTTTTTCATCCAAAAAACAAGGATTTAATTGACAGCACAGCGGAACCATTCTACCCTGTTTTCATGAGCATAAATATCCATATTCATGTCACCCACCGTCATCTGACAGGCGGAAACAGCACGGTGGAAACAGAAGGACGCTCTGTGGCGGAATGCCTCGCAGATCTTGTTCGACAGTACCCGGACATGAAAGCTGCCCTGTTTGAAAAAGAAAACAGACTGAAAAATGAAATCGAGATCTACCGGAACATGAAAAGCACGTTTCCCAAAGAACTTGCCGAACCGGTGGAAAACGGAGATGATATCCATATCACGCTCGTACTTGCGGGCGGGTAATCTTGAGCAACCCGACAGACAGGACATGAACATGATCCAGTCGAAATCCCGGTCCCCCGGGGACGGCATGCTGAGCGACAGGCAGTTCGGAAAGCTCCTTGCCTACTTTGACAGGCCCTTTGAAGGATACCGGAAGGTGAGAGGGGGTGTGAAAAAGCGCATCCGCAGACGAATGGCGCAACTCAGGTGCACGGACATGGAAGATTATCTGCGGATTCTTGATGAGGACCCTCAAGAAAAAACCGCCTGTGAAAACTGCCTGACCGTCACCATCAGCCGGTTTTTCCGGGACAGGCGTTTATGGGAGTATCTCAGGACCACCGTACTTCCGGATGCAGCGGAACGGTCGAGCGGCAGGGTCGATATCTGGTCGGCGGGCTGCGCCAACGGGGAAGAGGCATACAGCCTGGCCCTTCTCTGGGACATGCTCGGTATTGATACCCGCCTGCATATCACAGCCACGGACCTCGATACAGACAACCTCGAGCGGGCGAGGCTGGGTGTATACGAACTGAGCAGCCTCAAGGAACTGTCCGGATCGATTCGAATCCGGTACTTTTCTCCTTTGCCCGGAGAACGGGGATACCGGATTCAGCCGGAGCTGACCAAATCAATCCGCTGGCTGAGACACAACATGTTTGACCCTCCGCCGGAGGGCCCGTTTCATATCATTTTTTTGCGCAACAACCTTTTGACATACTACCAGGGGGCGGAACTTGAAACGGCACTCGCCCGGATTACAAAGACGATGGCCCCACGGGGATATCTTGTCATCGGATCCCATGAACGGCTTCCGGAAAACGGTTTTTCGTTCCGGCGCCATGAAGAATGCCCCTTTGTATATCAGCTGCCGGAGTAAAAACAAGTAAGGCCCTCGGGGAAAAAACAAAAACAGGAAAGGAGCAGGAAATGATAGGTTCCATAGCAGGAGACATCATCGGTTCGGTTTATGAGCAAAGCCCGATCAAAACAAAGGATTTCCCACTGTTTGACTCCCGGTCCCGCTTCACGGACGACACCGTGCTGACCGCAGGGGTGGCCCTTGCCATACTCGAAGACCGGCCGTACCAAGATACCGTGCGGTCCGTGGGCAGAGAACATACCAATGCCGGATTCGGAGGTTCCTTCATCCAGTGGCTTTTATCCGACAACCCGCACCCCTACAACAGCTGGGGCAACGGGGCGGCCATGCGCGTAAGTCCGGTGGGTTTCGCTTTCACCGACCCGGAAACGGTTCTGTCCGAAGCCGAAAAAACCGCGGAAATCTCCCACAACCATCCCGAAGGAATAAAAGGGGCACAGGCGACAGCGATGAGTGTTTTTCTCGCCCGCACCGGACACGGAAAGGAAGAAATCCGCTCAGAGATCGCCCGCCGGTTCGGGTACGATCTGGACCGGACCGTGGACTCGATCCGGCCGGCCTACAGTTTTGACATCTCCTGCCAGGGCACGGTCCCGGAGGCGATTATCGCGTTCCTTGACTCGGATTCGTACGAAGACGCCGTGCGAAACGCGGTTTCACTCGGCGGGGACAGCGACACACT
>CAYFVA010000082.1:0-9609 GCA_964346265.1 uncultured Desulfobacterales bacterium | reverse complement strand
AATTCACCACTGTGAACCTGGACTTCATCCGTCATTACAGGCCCATGACCAATGTCGTCAACCGACCCGTACAGAAAACCGGCAAAGGATACAGCATCGTGGGGCACCATGAAATTTTGATCCCCCTGATTGCCGCAGGAGTTATCGAGAAAATCGAGAAACCCTGACCCCGACGGATTTTACTTGATCTGCGGCATCAATGCCCATTTGATGAACCAGTCGCCTTCCTCGGCATCAAGACAGACCACCCCGGAATTCTGGAATTTGAATACCGTTATCTCCCCGTTTCCCGCAGTGAGCCGGGAAACGAGTTTTTCCATGAACGGCAGATGTCCCACCACCAGCACATCGTTGAGGTCGTCCAGGTCTTCCACTTTGAGGGCGAACTCGTTCACATTGTCCTTGGGGTTCAACCCGGGCATGTCCGCAACCGCCTTTCCGGTTTTGAGGTATTCCTCGAATATTTCAGCGGTCTGAAAGGCGCGCTTTTTACCGCTGTGAACGATCCGGGACACATTGATACCGTAGCCTGCGGCCACTTTTGCAATTTTCCGCGTGTTTTCGATCCCTTCTTCGGAAAGCCCCTTTTGAGGATCCTGTTCCTTGGGAAGACTCTTTCCGTGCTGAACCAGATAGATCGCCATACCGCCTCCTTTATTGACTCAAACTGAATTTTCTATTTTCATAAAAAAAAATACCATGCTCCTGAAGGATCAGTCAAACAACGACAACTGGCTTTGCGTATGAAGAACGGGATCGCTGGAATACGCAACTTCAAACGAATAGGGAGAGAAGCGGGAGAGAGACTGGGGCCGGCTGAGCAAAAGACCGGTCTCCTGGGCCGTGACCACGGGAAAACCGTAATGGGAATTGGTGTGCTTGGGCGGTTTTCCTTCTTTCCGGCGGTTTTCAACAAACTCCAGGTGCCGGGAAAGCCTTTGGTTGATGATTTTCCCGGCATAGGGCACCACCGATTCCGTCTTTTTCGCCATGATGTCTGCGATCCCCGGTTCCAGTTCAAACCCGATACTGTTCCGGGCCGAGGTCATGGCAGCCAGAAGCGTTGTACCGGCTCCCATGAAAGGATCCGCCACAAGGTCCCCTTTTACCGAGTACATCTGGATCAGACGATATGCCAGTTCAAAAGGAAACGCGCCGCTTCTTTTGCGCTCCGCATTTTCGATCAGCTGACGTTCTCCTTTGAGATCGAACCAGATATCGGAAAACCAGGCATTGCGCTCTTCCCAGAAAAGAGCGCTTTCCCTGCGTTTTTCTTTGAGTTTTGAAGTGGCAAATTCCCGTTTGTACCCTTTTCTGAAAATCAGAACGTATTCATGCTCCAGCGTCACGTAGGCACCTGCCGGCAGCATGCCCGATCCCATAAACTTGTTCGGCGCGTTGGTCTGCTTGCGCCAGAGGATCAGGGGCAACGGAACCAGTCCGGCCTGTACCAGACGGCTTGAAATCCGTGCATGGTTCGGGTAGAGGGCGAATCTCCGGTTGATCGTCCGGGTGGCGTCCCCGATATTGATGCAGGCAAACCCACCCGGCTTTAATATCCGGAACGCCTCATCCCACACCGGGTCCAGCTGTTGGTGCATCAGCTCGAACGCCCGAAATCCGTCCTTTTTCTCAAGGGCGGTGCCAATCTTTGGATCCTGCCGGACAAACTGTGCATCCCACATTTCGATCATGGGATAGGGAGGAGAGGTAACCACCAGGTCCACCTGCTTATCCGGCAGATCCTTCATGTTCTGTGAATTCTTTAAAACAACGTCATGCCGTGTTTTCATAAAGTCCTGCATTCCTTTTGCCGTTTGTTTTCATTGGGGTCCATTACCACGATTTTCGCACATTGACAATATCCTGTATGCAATGCTATTGTTTGACTCATGGAAAAAAATTTGAATCCGAAAAGTTTTCACCCGTTGCTTTGTTGCCCGTCACCTGAAGAATAAAGGACATTTTTCTCCGAATGGATAAAGAAATTCTGCTCAATCTGAGAAAATTCCTGGCTCCGGAAATCGTATACGGCCGGGGTGCTGTCGGTCTTGCCGGCCGGCATTCGCAAAACCTCGGGGCATCAAAGGTGCTTTTGGTGACCGACCCGGGCGTACGTGCCGCAGGCTGGACCGGAAAGGTAGAGTCAGAACTCAGAAACCACAAAATTCCCTATGCAATATTTGACCGGATGGCGGAAAACCCCAAGGATTATGAAGTCATGGAAGGGGCCGAAGTTTACAGGAAAGAAAGATGCGACCTGATCCTGGCCGTCGGCGGCGGCAGCCCCATGGACTGTGCTAAAGGCATTGGTGTAGTAGCGGGGAACAACGACAATATAACCGTTTTCAAAGGGGTGGATGAAGTGCCGAAACCCGGTCCGCCCCTGGTGTTCATTCCCACCACCGCAGGCTCTTCCGCGGATGTGTCCCAGTTCGCCATTATCACGGACAGTGAGCGTAGCATAAAAATCGCAGTGGTCAGCAAAATGGTCATTCCCGACATTTCCATCGTGGATCCGGAGACCTGCCTGACCATGCCGCCGGATCTGACTGCGGCAACCGGGATGGACGCTCTGTGCCATGCATTCGAAGCATATGTATCCACCGCCTCTTCCCCGCTCACGGACATGGCCGCGCTTCGGGCGGTGGAACTGATTGCCGGCAATCTTGTATCCGCGTATGAGAATCCTTCCGATATCACCAGCAGGGACCATATGATGATGGCAAGCCTGATGGCAGGGCTTGCGTTCTCGAATGCCAGCCTCGGGCTTGTCCATGCAATGGCCCACAGTCTCGGGGGGTATCTTGATCTGTCCCATGGCGAATGTAATGCCGTGCTTCTGGAAAAAGTGGCTCAATTTAACTTTCATGCGGCACCGGAAAAATACACCCGGCTTTTCCGGGCCATGGAGCCCGTCGCTGAAGAGAAGACCGGCCCTGTGGATGCCTCGCGGATCGGGGAATGTCTCCGCACGTTGAGAAACCGGATCGGGATCACGGACCGGTTGTCCGACATGGGCGTCCGCCTTGAAGACATCCCCAACCTTGCCAGTTCCGCCTTTTGCGACCCATGCCTTGCCACAAACCCGAAAGCGGCTGATGAGCAGGATATCGAAATGATTTACAAAAGCATTTATCAATAAATCCGGCAGGATCAACTGAAAACCGAAAAGTGAAGATTGCCCATGACCGACTTTGACCCCCAAAATGACCATATTTCAGCCAGAGAAAAATTTTTGGGACTCAGTCTCGAGTCCACCCGGAAAAGCTACTATCCCCAGCTCATGGATCAGCTGAAAGAGGTAAGGGAGAGCCGGCGGCGGCTTCAGCTTCTGACGGACAACCTGCCGGCCCGGATTTCCTATGTGGATTCGAACCGGTGCTACGCATTTGTAAACCGGGCATATGAAAAAGCCTTCAAGCTATCCAGGGAGCATATCAACGGCAGACCGGTGAGAACAATTCTCGGGGAGGAAAATCACCTCCGGATGAAACCGTATATTGATGAAGCCCTTTCCGGAAGACGGGTCCGGTACGAAGGGGAATTTACCGATCCGGACGGAATGAGCTTCTGGCTTGAGGTCAACTTTCTGCCGGACATCGATATCGACGGTAATGTGAACGGATTCTACGACCTCACCCATGATCTGACTGACAGAAAACAAGCCGAAGAAAAACTGAGACAGAGTGAAAAACAGCTTCAGCAGACCCAGAAAATCGAAGCCATCGGCACGCTGGCCGGCGGAATCGCCCACGATTTCAACAACATCCTTTCCGGCATTTTCGGTTTTACACAACTGGCAAAAACCTCTTTACATACTCCCGAAGAAGCGGCTGAACACCTGAATCAGATTCTCAACTCGGCCCAGAAAGCCGCTGACCTTGTCCAGCAGATCCTGACCTTCAGCAGGAAATCCGAGCACCAGAAGTATCCCCTGCACATGGCAGGCCTTGTCAAAGAGGCTGTCAAATTTGTCCGTTCCTCCATTCCGGCAACCATTGAAATCAACGTATCAGTGGATTCCGATGCCCGGATTTTCGCAGACCCCACCAACATGCACCAGGTGATCATGAATCTGTGCACAAACGGATACCATGCCATGGAAGAGACCGGCGGAACTCTTACCGTACATCTTTTTAAAACCGAAATTTCCGGGCCAAAAGAGAGGCCGGGGGACAACCCGCCTGCGGGCAGTTACCTGGTCCTGGAAATCAGCGACACCGGTGAAGGCATTGACCCGGATATTCAGGAAAAGATCTTCGAGCCCTACTTCACCACCAAAAAAAAGGAGAAAGGAACCGGGCTGGGACTTGCCATGGTCATGGGCATCGTCAAGGATCACAACGGATATGTAAACGTTAACAGCCGGGTGGGAAAAGGAACCCGGTTCCATCTCTACTTTCCGGTGGTCAGTAAAGAGGGGGAGCCAACCGGTGACACCCGCCGGGAACCGGAAATTCAAAGGGGAGACGAACATCTTTTGATAGTGGATGATGAGGAAACCATTCTCTCTTCAGCCAAGGCGCTCCTGACTGATTACGGATATACCGTGGCCGCATTTATGGATCCGGTGAAGGCCCTTGAGGTTTTTGAAAACGCTCCTTCCCGTTTCGACCTTGTCATAACGGACATGACCATGCCCCACATGACCGGGGTGGAATTCACCCGCAGAATTCTCGATGTAAAACCGGATCTGCCGGTGGTCCTGTGCACCGGCTACCACGACCGAATCGACAAAGAAAAAGCCATGGCTGAAGGATTCAGCGACTTTCTCGAAAAACCGGTTCTAACGGAAAAAATGGTCCGGTCCATCCGCCGGCTGCTGGACAATGACGTTCCTCTTTGACAACTCGATCAATTTGTAATAGAAAAGCCTTTTTATTATACTTTTACACTCAGCATCGAGAAACCATAACGGAGGAATGATGGCAGCAGAAAAAGTGAGCCGGCGGATACGCTACTACATGGATCAACGGGATATGGACATCGACAAGCTCGCCTCCCTGACAGGTCTTGACAGGGAGTTTATCGATACAATGCTTGAAACAAACGTTATGCCCCCGTTGGGTCCTCTGATGAAAATCGCACGGGCACTCGGTGTCCGGCTCGGTACTTTTCTGGATGACCAGGATTCAAAAGATCCGTTCATTGTCAAAAAAGCGAAAAGAAATTCAGACCTCAACGTTCCGGCGGAAAAAGGAAAAGCGGAATCCCTCCGATTCCATTCTCTGGGCCGGGGCAAACAGGACCGGCATATGGAGCCTTTTTTCGTGGAAATCCTTCCGGGCTCGGCTGATACCAAAACGCTTTCCTCCCACGAAGGGGAAGAGTTCATCGTGGTGACCGGCGGCCGCATCGAAGTGATATACGGCGATGAAACCTATATTCTCGAGGAAGGGGACAGTATCTACTACAACTCGGTGGTTCCCCATTACGTCAGCTGCGCAGGGGACGAAACCGCCACCATTTACGCGGTCATTTACATCTCATGAAAAAGGAAGGCGGCATGACGGAACCAACCGGACTGAGAGAAGTCACTCTCGGCACCATACTGGACGAGACCGTACGGAAATATCCGGACAACGACGCCCTTGTCTACGTGGACAGGGATTTCCGGCTTACCTACCGCCAGTTCGGCGACCTTGTGGATGAAATGGCAAAAGGACTGATGGCGCTCGGCATTCAAAAGGGCGAGAAGGTCGCGGTCTGGGCCACCAATATCCCGTACTGGGTGACGCTGCAGTTCGCCACCGCGAAAATCGGGGCCGTCCTGCTCACCGTAAACACCCATTACAGATCTTCGGAGCTTGAATACCTGCTCAAACAGTCGGATGCGGAAAACCTGTTCATCATTGACGGATTTCAGGATACCGATTACATTCAAACCGTGTACGACCTTGTGCCGGAACTTACCACCCAGCAGCGGGGACAGCTGGAGTCCAAAGCCTTCCCCTGCCTCAAACGCGTGTTGTTTCTGGGCCAGGAAAAGCACCGGGGCATGTACTCCATCCCAGAGATCCGGAATCTGGCCCGGATGACCTCTGAAGAAAAATACAGGCAACGACGGAATGAACTCGACCCCTTTGACGTGGTGAACATGCAGTACACCTCCGGCACCACCGGATTTCCCAAGGGAGTCATGCTCACCCATTACAACATCGGCAACAACGGATTCTGGATCGGGGAGAACCAGAAGTTCACGTCAAATGACCGGGTCTGTCTGCCGGTTCCCCTTTTCCACTGTTTCGGCTGCGTGCTCGGGGTATTGGCCGCTGTCACCCACGGGAGCTGCATGGTGGTTCTCGAAAATTTCGACCCGCTCCTGGTGATGGCATCGGTGGAACAGGAAAAATGCACGGCCTTGTACGGCGTGCCCACCATGTTCATTTCCGTGCTCGAACATCGCTTTTTCAGCAAATTCGATTTTTCCACGCTTCGAACCGGGATCATGGCAGGCTCCAACTGCCCCACCCATGTCATGGAGCAGGTCATAGACAAAATGCACATGACCGACATCACCATCTGTTACGGGCTCACCGAAGCATCGCCGGTGATGACCTACACAAGACCGGATGATGAATTGCGGCTGAGGGTGGAAACCGTGGGCCGCGCCCTTCCTTACATCGAGGTCAAGGTAGTGGATGTGGACACGGGCGAACCCCTGCCGCCCGGGCAACAGGGCGAAGTATGCTGCAGGGGATACAACGTGATGAAAGGGTACTACAACAACCCCGAAGCCACTGCCAAAACCATTGACGCCGACGGATGGCTGCATTCCGGGGATCTCGGGGTGATGGACGAAAACGGATATCTCAAAATCACGGGGCGCCACAAGGACATGATCATCCGGGGGGGAGAAAACATCTATCCCAAGGAAATCGAGGAGTTCCTCTACCGGATGGACGGCATCAGCGATGTCCAGGTGGCGGCCGTTCCCAGCAAAAAATACGGAGAGGAAGTGGGAGCCTTCGTCATCCCGAAACAAGAGGCCGATATCCGGGAAAGCGATGTAAAGGATTTCTGCCGGGGCAAAATCAGCCGGTACAAAATCCCCAAATATGTAGCATTTGTGGACTCATTCCCCATGACCGCCAGCGGAAAAATCCAGAAATTCAAGCTTTCGGAATCGGCAAAAGAGATCTGGCCGAAAGCGTAATAAAAGGCGGCTTTCAGCGGATCCGTAGCATGGACAAAATCTCCTTCATTCACGAAACTTTTTGGGAGGATCTTCCCCGGAGGATCCAAAACCAGGCTGTCCGCTGCCTTCTCGATACGCTGGGAGCGGGTATCAGCGGACGGGGCACAAAGCTGTCCACGATCATCCACGAGTTTGCCGCTTCGGTGTACGGAGGAAAAGGCGGCCGCCTCTGGCTGGACGGCCGGGAAGTCTCGGCACCGGGAGCCGCACTTGCCAACGGGATGACCATCGATTCCATCGACATCCACGACGGCCACCCCCTGACCAAGGGCCATGCAGGAGCGGCTGTGGTACCTGCGGTGTTTGCCGCGGCAGGGCTGAAAAAGAACCGCTGCCTGTCCGGAAAAGAGTTTTTAACGGACCTGGCAGTGGGATACGAAATCGCTCTGCGGGCCGGAATTGCCCTTCATTCCACTGTCTGCGATTATCACACATCCGGGGCGTGGAACGCACTCGGGTGTGCAGCCGTCACCGTCCGACAGCTGGGGCTGAATGCAGAGCAGACACGGCACGCCCTCGGCATTGCCGAATACAACGGCCCGCGCTCGCAGATGATGCGTTGCATCGATCACCCAGCCATGCTCAAGGACGGCTCCGGCTGGGGGGCCATGACCGGTGTGTCTTCGGCAATGATGGCGGCGAACGGCTTTACCGGCGCACCCGCCCTGACCGTGGAAAGTGAAGAAGCAGAACATGCCTGGCAGGACCTTGGCACTCAATGGCGGATGAATGAACTGTACTTCAAGCCCCATGCCGTCTGCAGATGGGCACAGCCGGCGGTGGAAGGGGCGGCGATCCTTCAGAAACGCCATGGTATCCGGCCGGAGCACATCCGGCGAATCCGGATCGCTACATTTCACCAGGCAGTCCGGCTGGACCGAAGACGTGTGGCGAACACGGAAGAAGCCCAGTACAACCTGTCCTTTCCAGTGGCCGCCCTGCTGGTCTTCGGCAAACTCGGCGCATCCGAACTTACGGGCAACTCCCTTGAAGATCCGCAGGTTCTACGGCTCATGGACTGCATGGAGTGTACCGAAGACAAACGGTTCAACGAACAATTCCCGGAAAAACGGTTTGCACGGGTGTGTATTGACACTGATAATGGAATGACATACGATTCCGGACAGATAGAGGCAAGATGGGATGCAGACGATCCCCCGTCGGACGAAGAGCTTCTGGAAAAGTTCCGAAATCTTGCAGGAGAACAATTGACAAAGGACCGGGTAAAAAGACTTGAAGCCGTTATACTCGGGTGTGAGAACCTGGCTGATGCGGCACGACTTCTCTCCATGGTGGCAGAGCCCCCGGCACCCGATTCCGGTTGGTAATTTTATCGCACACGGCAGGCAAACATGCCGGACTTTTACGACAAACATTATAAAACTTACGGTTCGTCCACCTTTTCCGTGGACCCGTCCGTTTTTCTCAATCCGCTTGTATCAACCCTGAAAGCGGGATCATCCGTACTTGATGCCGGGTGCGGGTCCGGGCGGGATCTTTTATGGCTGAAAAACAGGGGATTCCATGTAACCGGTTTTGAAAAATCCGAAAAACTTGCCGCCATGGCCCGGAAAAACGCAACCTGCCCGGTAATCGAAGGAGATTTCGAGGTGTTTGATTTTTCCTCCCTCTCGTTTGACGCCGTGACCGCAGTAGGCTCTCTGGTCCACATTCCCCGGGAGCGAACATCATCCGTCATCGCCAACGTCAGCCGGGCGCTTGCTGAAAACGGTTTGCTCTACATCTCCCTGAAAGAAGGGAGCGGCACCGCCACCGATTCCACCGGAAGAGTATTTTTTCTCTGGCGGAACAAAGAGTTGCAGTATCTTTTCGATCAGCTCGGCTTTCAGGTCCTCCACTTTTCCAGAACCCGGTCCGCATTACATACCCGAGAGATCTGGCTGGGATACATCCTGCATTGAAAAGATGCGGCCGGCGTTTGCACCACCGGCCGCATCTTCTGCAATTATTCGACCTGGTAAAACTTGTCTTTGGAAACGTTGCACACAGGACAGGTGTCAGGCGCTTCCCCTTCCACGGTGTTGCCGCATACCGAACAGACATGAACGGATGTCCCGGGCAGATCACCTCCCTCTTTCACCGCTTCCAGCGCTTTTGAGTACAGCGCATGGTGGACTCCTTCCACGTCAAGCGCATTCTTGAATGTGAACTCAGCCGCCTTGTTCCCCTCTTCCCGGGCTTCATTCAGAAATCCGGGATACATCTTGTTAAACTCATACCCTTCCCCGGCTATGGCTTCCTCAAGATTCTCTGCTGTTGTTTTGATGCCCCCCATAACCCGCAGGTGGGCATGTGCATGCACGGTTTCCGCTTCCGCAGCCGCCCGGAACAACCTTGCGACCTGGGGGAACCCATCATCATCCGCTTTTTTCGCAAATGCCAGATAC
>CAYFVA010000081.1:3521-9647 GCA_964346265.1 uncultured Desulfobacterales bacterium | reverse complement strand
CGGTGTCACCGATTCGGCAGGCCTGCCTTTTCTCAGGCTCGACCGCCTTTTCACCTCCAGAAAAACGATGGTATCATCCGCCCGGGCGATGATATCGATTTCTCCCCCCCGGATCATATAGTTCTTTTCAAGGACCCGGAACCCCCGGGCGACAAGAAACGCACATGCTTCCTCTTCTCCTTTCCGCCCCTTCACCTGTGCCCTACTCGGCATCCGGAACCTCCCTGACCCCTTTGAAGGTTTTCCGGTGAATCGAACAGGGTCCGTTTTTGATAATGATTTCTTTGTGCTCTCTGGTGGGATATCCCTTATGCCGGTCAAAACCGTACACCGGGTACTGTTCGTGGAACCGGAGCATCATCCGATCCCGGGTCACTTTGGCCACGATGGAGGCCGCTGCAATGGAAATACTCCTGGACTCCCCTTTGACAAGGGAGATCTGATCAATATCGAGATCCACTCCGAATTTGCCGTCGATCAAAAGATAATCCGGCATTCGGCCTGAATTTTGACATGCGCGTTTCATGGAATTCAATGAAGCCTGAAGGATATTCACCCTGTCGATCTCATCCGGGTGAGCCACGCCGACCGCCACAGACAGGGCATTTTCAAGGATCTTTTGATACAGTTTTTCACGGCCGGCCGGTGTGATCTTTTTGGAATCAATCACGGCGGGATCTGCGAATCCGGCCGGAAGAATCACGGAAGCGGAAACAACAGGGCCGGCAAGGGGGCCCCTGCCGGCTTCATCAACACCTGCCGCCCATCTGTACCCGTTTTTTCTGGCCTGATTCTCAAAATCTCTCATGATCAACCGGCAAAACGGAAAAATCAGGCGGACCGTTTTTCTCTGATCCTTGCGGCCTTTCCTCTCAGGTTCCTCAGATAGTACAGCTTGGAACGTCTGACACGGCCTCTCATCACGACTTCGATTTTATCTATGGAAGGAGAGTAAAGCGGAAAAACCCGTTCGACGCCGATACCGTCGGAAATTTTTCTCACTGTGATCCGGGCGTTGGCAAGACCCTTTGTTTTCTTGATCACCACGCCCTTGAAAACCTGGATCCGTTCCTTTTCCCCTTCTTTAATCTTCACATGGACTTTCACCGTATCCCCGGCCCCGAAATCGGGCAAATCCATCCGCATCTGCTCTTTTTCAATCTGTTCAATTATCGCTGACATTTCAACCTCCTCATATTGGTTCAAAGCCCATGGCTTTATCACCCGTTGCATATCCTGTCCAGGTATATGGATACCGCCGACCGCACCGAAAGATGATTGTACTCCCCTTTCCCTGTTATGGGGTCAAGCCGTATATCACACCCGTCAATAAAATCCTTTGTAAGCCCCCATGCCGTTCCGAAAATCAGCACGCAGGGCGCGTCCTTCACCCTCTCCTTTATGTCTGCCGCCGGAACCGAATGCCCGTGGCGGTTCGCACTTGTCGCCACCTGCAGCACATCCTTTCCGGTTTTCTTTCGAATCGATCCGCACACCTTTTCAAATGTAGCAGTGATCCGGATCAGGCCGAGCGCTTCTTTACGGTCCGGGTTGACTGCTCCTCCCGCCCCTTCCGTCCAGTGCCCGATCACCTCGCGGGCCAGCTTCTGCTGATCCTCAAACGGTGTCACCACATAAACTCCCTTGACCCCGAAAGTTACAGCCGCCCGGGCGATGTCATGCAGATCAATGGTGGTCAGAGCCGATCCGATCTCCATTCCCTTGCGGTTCATCACCGGATAATGGACCAGAGCAAGATACAGGTCATTTTCCGGCAATCGTTTCAAGCTCCATGCAGATCTCTTTGAGAATCCGCTTTTCCCCTTCCGTGGGCTTCTTTTTGTCAAACAGATCCGGCCGTCTCATATACGTACGGATCAGAGAATCCTTCATCCGCCATCTGGATACCAGACCGTGATTCCCCGAAAGCAGCACACCGGGTACTGCTTCTCCTTCAAACACTTCCGGCCTTGTGTAATGATCGTGCTCCAGCCTGCCGTCTGCAAACGAGTCTGACCGGGCCGAATCCTCCCTGCCCAGAACCCCCGGGATCAATCTTGCCGCGGCATCGATCACCGCCATTGCAGCGACCTCTCCTCCGGTCATCACAAAATCTCCCACAGAGATTTCCTCATCCACATGCCGCCGGCAGACCCGCTCGTCCACTCCCTCATATCTTCCGCATATGAGGATCAGGTCCTTTTTTTCAGCAGCCAGTTTTTCAGCCTTCCGCTGATCAAACAAACTTCCCTGGGGCGTCATCATCAGCACCCGGGCTCCGGGCGTTTTTTTCCTGGCGTATTTTACCGCGGCATCCAGAGGCTCGGGTTTCATCACCATGCCGCAGCCGCCTCCATAGGGTTTGTCATCCACCGTGTGATGCCGGTCGCTGGAAAAATCCCGGATGTTGACGGACCGGCCGGAAATCACCCCGGCCTCCACAGCCCTCCCGATAACCCCGTGCCGGAAAAATCCCTCTACAAAACCGGGGAAAAGCGTTAAAACGGTAAATTCCATTACAACCCTTCCGGCATCCGGGTTTCAATGACACCGCCCTTCACGTCAACACCCACCACGATCGGAAAGGTTGCCGGAACAAGGGTCTCTTCCCCGGTTTCCGCGTTTTTCACCACAAGCACATCATGGGCCCCGGTGTTGAAAATATGATCCACCCGGCCGGCATACCCCCTGTTTTCATCCATGACATCAAGTCCGATCAAGTCCGCCCGGAAATAGTCCCCTTCCTCCGGCGCTGGAAGATACTCCCTGTGAATCTGAATCTCAGCGCCCACGAGATGTTCGGCCGTATCCCGGTCTTCGACTCCTTTGAGGGACAAAAGCACCCCTTTTTTATGCACGGACGCCCTTTTGATCTCGTACCGGACCTTGTCCCCGTTATCCCTTTTGATCAGCACAAACCGGCCCTGTGCGTACACATCCTCTGATTCGGCAAAAGACCGGATTTTCAAATTTCCGCCAAGACCGTGAACTCCGATTACCTCCCCAATGGTAAACAGAGTTTTTTCCGCCATCGGACTATTCCACTATTTCCAGAACCGTGCGCTTTTTCATTTTTGTGGAAGCCGCGCTTAAAATGGTTCTCATGGCGCGTGCGGACCGCCCCTGTTTTCCAATGACTTTTCCCAGGTCCTCTTTGGCAACCTTCAATTCGAGGACGGAAGTCTGCCCTCCTTCGACTTCGGTTACTTCAACCTGATCCGGATTGTCAACCAGTGCCTTGGCAATGTACTCAATCAGCTCTTTCATAACACCATCTCCTTTCTATGGGGTATTTTGGAAAACGAGGTAGCAACGATTCACTTACGCAGGAGCAGAGCCGACTCCCTCCTTTTTCAGAAGACTTCGGACGGTTGTTGTGGGTTGCGCCCCCTCTTTCAGCCAGTAGTTCACCCGCTCTTCTTTCAGGGTCACCTTTGCCGGATCCATCATGGGATCATAGGTGCCCAGTGTTTCAATGAACCGCCCGTTCCTGGGAGCTTCCACATCAGCCGCCACAATTCTGTAAAACGGTTTTTTCTTTGTTCCTTTCCTTGTCAGCCTGATTTTTACCGCCATTTCAATCCTTTCTCCTTAAAACGGCAACATGTTCTGCAATGATTTCATGCCGCCTTTATTAAACTTCTTCACCATTTTCATCGTCTGCGTATAACTTTTGAGAAGCTTGTTCACATCCTGAACCGTTGTGCCGCTCCCCCTGGCAATCCGCCTTTTCCGCCCGGCTTTGATCACTTCGTGCTTCCTGCGCTCATAAGGGGTCATGGAATTGATAATCGCCTCGATCTTGACAAGCTCTTTATCATCAACGCTCAGCCCCTTGAGCTGTTTTTTGTTCACCCCTGGAAGCATACCCACAAGATCCTTGATGGATCCCATTTTCCGAACGGACCTCATCTGGTCCCGGAAATCCTCAAGGGTAAATTCATTCTTTTTCAGCTTTTTCTCAAGCTGCTCCGCCTCTTTGTGATCCACCGCCTCCCGGGCTTTTTCAATAAAAGAGAGGGTATCCCCCATCCCCAGGATTCTGGAAGCCATTCGGTCCGGATAAAACGGCTCAATGGCGCTTGCCTTTTCTCCCACCCCGATATATTTCAGGGGTTTCCCGGTGACGGCCTTAATGGACAGCGCCGCCCCGCCCCGGGCGTCTCCGTCCATCTTGGTGAGCACCACGCCGCTGATGTCAAGCCGCCTGTCAAACTCGGATGCCATATTCACGGCGTCCTGACCGGTCATGGCATCCGCCACCAGAAGGACCTCCGCAGGACCGATCCCGGATTTAATCCGCTCAAGCTCTTCCATCAGTTCTTCGTTGAGGTGAAGCCGCCCTGCCGTATCAATGAGAAGGGTGTCATACCCTTTCTCTGCCGCCTCTTTCCGGGCGCTTCGGCAAATCTCCAGTGGATCCATATCCGGTGTGGCGTCAAAAAACGGGAGATCCAGCTGCCGGCCGAGTTTTTTGAGCTGATCAATGGCGGCGGGCCGATATACATCCACGGGAACCAAAAAGGGTTTTTTCTTTTCAGTGGCCAGCATCCGCCCGATTTTCCCGGCCGTGGTCGTTTTTCCCGATCCCTGCAGACCCACCAGCATAACCGGGACAGGAGGCTTTCCTGAAAGGTTCAGCCCTTCATGGTCCGAGCCCATCATCCGGGTGAACTCTTCATTAACGATCTTGATGACCTGCTGACCGGGAGTCAGGCTTTCCATCACCTCCTGACCCAATGCCCGCTCTTTTATGTCCGCCACAACAGTTTTGGCGACCCTGAAATTCACGTCCGCTTCAAGCAGGGCCATGCGTACCTGCTTCAGACTCTCCTCAATGTTTTTCTCATTGAGAGTCCCGTGTCCTTTCAGCTTTTTAAATACCGGATCCAGCTTGTCGCTTAAACTGTCAAACATAAAAACCCGTCATACCTGTAAAGTATACAACCACAACCGCCCGCAAACCCGGTGGTTTGAAGTTCCGGCCCAAGGCCCGCAAAGAGAAACAAACGCAAATGTTTCCACATTCACCATTCAAATCTATTGAAATTACTATAAACTCTGTGTTATGTCAAGCAAATATTAAATTCCGGAGCCAAACAGAATGCATGACATATTAGAGTTTTCCAGGCCGGAGCTTGCCGCCTGGTTTGAAAAACAAGGAATGAAACCCTTCCGGGCCAAACAGATATTCAAGTGGATTTATATCCGCAATGCCGACGGATTCGATCAGATGACCGACCTGGGAAAACAGTTGAGAAAGACACTTTCCGAGACGTTTGCCATACCCAGACTTCCCCTGGAAAACAGGGAAGAATCCACGGACGGAACGCAAAAGTTCCTGCTCCGCCTTTCGGACGGACACCACATTGAATCGGTACTGATCCCGGAGCGGGACCACTACACCCTCTGCATCTCCTCCCAGGTCGGATGCGCACAGAACTGCAGCTTCTGCCTCACCGCTAAAGGCGGATTCAAAAGGAATCTTTCCGCTTCGGAGATCATCTCCCAGATACGGGATGTCAGACACCTGCTCTCCGAGGCGGGCCGGGACCATCTTTTGTCGAACATCGTGTTCATGGGAATGGGCGAGCCCCTTGCCAATTATGAAAACGTGGTCAAAGCCGTGAGCATCATAACGGACACGGATTTCGGTCTCAAATTCTCGCCGAGGCGGGTGACCGTTTCCACCGCCGGGCTCCTGCCGCAGATGGAAAAACTCGGCAGAGACACCCCGGTCAACCTTGCCGTGTCCCTGAACGCAACAGAGGATGAAACCCGGTCCCGGCTGATGCCGGTCAACCGGAAATATCCCTTGAAAGATCTCCTGGAGACCTGCAGAAGATATGAAATGAAGCCGCGGAACAAAATCACATTCGAGTACATACTGATCAAGGGCATCAACGACACAAAAGCGGACGCTCTCCGGCTTGTCAAACTGATCGCCCCTGTAAAGGCCAAGGTGAACCTGATCTCCTTTAATGAAAACGACAAGGTGGAGTACAAAAGCCCGTCCCCTCAAGAAGTGAGCGATTTTCTTCAGATCCTCCTGGACCGGAACGTCACCGCCATCACCCGCAAAAGCAAGGGAAGAGACATTTCCGCCGCCTGCGGCCAGCTCAAGGC
>CAYFVA010000081.1:0-3421 GCA_964346265.1 uncultured Desulfobacterales bacterium | reverse complement strand
TGAATGCTTTCATAAAAAATGAAAAAGGAATCAGCGGATCATAGCCTGTTCTTTGAATTGATCGAACGCATCCCCGACCATGGGGGCTACATGGATGGTTTCCTCGCCGGAGGGGGTGACAAGCCTTATGTCGGTGGGTTTATCCGGCCTGATCTTTTTGGTATAAGCGGCACAGAGCCGGGCCGCCGCTTCAAGGACATCGCCCGGAGCCTGTCCTGGCACCAGAACCACCGGCCCCGGCATGGAGCCGTGCCGGATCAGCACATCGACCGCCCTGTCATGATATTCAAGTATCAGGTTGTTGTCCGCTTCCGTTTTTCCGACAATGGCCTTATGCCGGTCATCCAGCCGGAAATGCCTGCCGTGTTTCAAAAGATGGAGCTCCCGTTTTTCAAACTGCTTCTGAACAAACATCAGGTCTCGCAATCGCCTTGAAAAGCCGGCGTCCGTAAGAAGACACCCGCCGGCCGGGGACGGATAATCCGTGACCCCGAACGATTCCGCCAAAGCCATTTGTTCGGTCCGGGAACGGCCGGAGATCCCGAGAAGTCTTTGCCTGTCCACCCATCCGAATTGTTCCGGGAGAGTCTCCGGCAGGAGCCTGGCACTCAACGGCCGCAGAATGTAGCCGTCATACCCCGATTTTTTCTCCACGTACCGCAAAGAATTTTTGTTCTGCGATTTGGGGCGCTGGCCCGCCACCTCTCCGCTGAACAGGAACGATGCACCCTGTTTTTCCATCTCGGCCCCGGCCAGCTCAAACATGAGAGAATGGCAGTCCATGCAGGGATTCATATTCTTGCCGTAACCGGCAGGCGGAGCTTTGAGCATCTCAAGGTACCGGTCGGTAATATCTTGGACCAGAATAGGGATATTGAGTTTTTCAGCGGCTTTTTGAGCGGATTCGGACGAAAAAAAGGGGGTTGTGAAGCTCAGCCAGATCACTTCAACTCCCTGCTCTTTCAACACAAGAGCGGACAGAATGCTGTCAAGCCCGCCCGAGGTGATGCCGATCGCTTTTCTCTGTCCGTTGCGGGGGGAAATCATGAAACTTTTCTGCAGCAGGGGAATTTATTCTCCGCCCTTCTCCCAGAACTCCCTGCTCTCTTTGAGGATATCGTCGATATCTTCGTTAAGCGCATCAGATTCATCCGCTGAAGGCTCTTCTTCCCCTTTTGCCTCTTGCTCCCCGGCGCCCTGGGGATCAAAGTCCTCTTCGGTTCCGGTTTCAGCAGTTTCAGCAGGTTCGGCAGGTTCAACGGATTGCGCGCCGCTGGAGATATAGTTGCCTTCCCGGTCAAACATCAAAGAGCCCTTGAAGCTTAGGTTGAAATCGATTTTAAAGGCGATCCGGTTGTCGTGCACAAGAATTCCGCCCCCTTCGGCGGAAAAAGATGAAATTTCCATCTGCTCTTTTATTACATCCTTGACCGCATCCCAGTCGATATCCTCTTTAACTGCCTCGATCAGGTCCTTTTCACCGCTTTTGATCACATCGGGATCGGTAATTTTCATGGCATTATCCTCCAAAACCTATCCGTACACTTTGTCGGCAAACGTTTTGTTGACAAATTTTTCCAGATCGATGATCCTTCCGATTTCCATCACATCGTGCATGTACCGCTGTATGGTTTCCAGATCCTCTATAATTGGATTCAGCCCGTCCCAGCGTATGGCGTTGGGCTGTGCAAACACATTCTTGAGCACCTTGGGGTTGAGCCCGAGCTTGCCCTCCGGATCGAGAAACTTCACTGCAACGTCTGCGGCTGCATTCTTGTCATCCTCGAGGTATTCCCCGGTATCCACCAGGAGAGAAACAAATTCCTCGGCCGCCTCGGGGTACTGGTCGATAAAATCCTTCTGCATCACCACAATGCAGCAGGGATGATTATCCCACCGGTCGGCGGACAGAAATTCAAGACTGCCGACTTCATTGACAATGGTCTTGGTGGCGATGGGCTCTGCCACCATAAATCCGGCCACATCTTCATTCTCCTTCATGATCTGGGGCATTTTCACCGGCGGCACCACTTCGAATCTCACATTGATGGCCTTTTTGCCGGGCACTCCCGGCTTGAGACCGAGTTCCTTGAGAAACTTGTAGGCCAGCATATGGTGGACCGACATCTTGTGCGGAATGTCCACCACTTTGTATTTGTAAAAGCTCTGGAGCGAGTCGAACCTGGGATCGTAATGCCGGTTTCTCACAAAAGTGCTGCCGTTTCTGTGGGCGAACAGCACGGACTGGATGGGAGAATCATAGGCAAAAAGATCCATGGCAATGGGTGCCAGCACAAACGCACAGTCGATTTCACCACTTTCAAGACCCTCCTGAATGGGATTCCATCCGGGCATAAGGGATGTGGACAGATCAAAGTAGCTCGGCTCGATCTCCCCCTGGTCGATCCGGTGCTTCAGAGCGCCCAGGGCGAGATGATCGGTAATCTGAATGTGAGCGACGTTCAGTTCCACCCGGCCGCCGACAAGCTGGCGTTTTTTCGGTTTCGGCTGTTTGCCGGCCTGGTCCCGGGGGGAGAAGGCTTTTTCAATGGCATCTTTGATCTGGGCCTCGTCAAACGGCTTGGGCACATGACCGCTGCCGCCCTCATCCATAATCGCTTTCTGTTGTCCCTTGTCAGCCTGGGCCGTGGCCATGATGAACGGAAGATCCTTGAATTGATCGATTTGCCTGAGCTCTTTCAGGAACTCAAGTCCGTCCTTTTTGGGCATATTCCAGTCGCTGACCACCAGATCCGGAGTTTCCGCCTGGACCTTTTTCAGGCCGTCCTCCCCGTCCACAGCCATGACAAGATTTTCAAATCCTGCTTTATTCAGCATCTGTTTGAACATAATCCGCATGGTGCCTGAGTCATCAACAACCACAATTTTTATATTCGGGTCAACCGCCATAACAAACTCCTTACTCATTAGTAATTTTTGGATTCTATACCATTCATTCGGTCCATGTCCAGTGAAAAAAATTCTGCAGTTTCTGAAGCGTTCGATCCAGGACAAACCCGAGCGCCCCGATGGCGATGATCATCGCCATCAGACGGTCATACTCCATGGTATCCCGGGCGTCATTGATCAGATATCCAAGCCCGCTGGACACACCCAGAAACTCGGCCGGCACCAGCACGATCCATGCGATGCCGAGGGCCAGCCTCAGACTTGTCAGCATATAAGGGAAAGAAAAGGGGATCACGAGGGTCCGGATCATTTGAATATTGTTCGCTCCCTGGTTCATGGCCATCTTGATCCATCTCGGATTGACGCTCATCACTCCGTTGGCCATATTCAGAATGATCGGACAGACAGTGGCCATGACGATCAAAAACCATACAGCCGATTCGAAACTGGCAAATACCAGCAACGCCACCGGCATCCAGGAAAGGGGGCTGATCATCCGGATAAACTGGAT
>CAYFVA010000080.1:0-9667 GCA_964346265.1 uncultured Desulfobacterales bacterium | reverse complement strand
CAGACACAGAACATCAAACCGGTCAGGTCCTGTCCGAACCGGTTCTTTATTTTCCGGGCCATGAGCTTTTTCTGTATTTCGTTTCGCTTTTCAACGGAAGCAAGGAGTTCGGGTTCAATGCCCACCTGCCTTGCCGTTCGGATCAATGCTTTGACATCCTTTGGAAAACACGAGCCCCCGTAGCCGCAGCCGGGGTAGATAAACGAATACCCGATACGGCTGTCCGAGCCGATTCCTTTTCTGACGTTTTCCGCGTCAACACCGAGGTGCTCGCACATGTTGGCCACTTCGTTCATGAATGATATTTTCGCCGCCAGCATGGAATTGGCTGCGTATTTGGTCATTTCCGCATCCCGTACGTTCATGGTGATCAGTTTGTCCCGGTTCAGGGAAAACGGGGCGTACAGCCGGCCCATGATTTTTGCGGCCCGGTCCGAGTCCACCCCCACGATGATCCGGTCCGGTTTTAAAAAATCCGAGACCGCGGCCCCTTCCTTGAGAAACTCGGGGTTGCTCACCACGTCGAAATCGATGTCGCTATTCCTTTCAGAAAGCTCTTTTTGTACGGTTTCCTTGACCTTGTCCGCCGTACCCACAGGCACGGTGGATTTGTTCACAATCACGGAATATCCGGTCATGTGCCTGCCGATTGCTGCGGCCACTTCAAGAACATATTTGAGATCGGCTGAGCCGTCCTCGCCCGGCGGTGTTCCCACGGCGATAAAAAAGATGCTGGATTCCTGTGCCGCCTGTTCAATGCTGGTGGTAAATTTCAGCAACCCTTCCTGGTAATTGTTCACGACCAGGGTTTCAAGGCCGGGCTCGTATATGGGAAGGATCCCGTTTTTGAGGTTCTCTATCTTGGTTGTATCCACGTCAACGCATGTGACCGTGCTGCCCATCTCTGAAAAGCAGGCCCCGGTTACAAGGCCGACATATCCGGTTCCGATGATTGTCAGTTTCATTTGTCAGAATTTTATCCTTATGATTTCACGTTTGTTTCGGGTTTGCTCCGGACCCGATATTTTCGATTTTCGATATCCCTGCAAATACCAGATACAACAGGACAAGTGCGGCACCGAACACGATCAGGCCGGACATGTCGTGCAGAAACCCGTGTGCGGTTTCCGGGCCGATCCACACGGCTGTACATGCCGTTACAGTCAGCCGGAACACGTTCACGGCAACCGCAATGGGAACCGCAGATAAAAACAGCACCCACTTGTTCACGGTTTTCAACGGGCTAATATACGCAAAAGCACCGCTCAATGCAAGCAAAGATGTCAGAGAGCGAATCCCGGAACACGCATCCACCACTTCCAGGGATGTATTGGCCAGGTGAAGGATATTGCCTTCCCTGAAGACCGGAATGCCGATCAACTGGATCATCTCAGAGGCCCGGACCGCTGAGAACAGCTGGAGGGGAAACGCGATTTTGTTCCAGAGAATGGAGGGAATCGGAATCATGAGCAGAAGATAAAGCATCGGGACCAACAGGGCGAGGGTCATTTTGATGCCGGACAAAAACAGTACCGCCCCGAAAAGCGTAATCAGCATGGAAACCCGCTGCACAAAAAGTTCAGCTCCCAGGTTTCCTGCAATATGGGCAAGCATACCGATGATGATAATGACTATGCCGGCATTGACCGGTTGGACGGGAATCTGTTGTAAAGTCTCTCTCTTGTGCCAGACCATGTACAACGCCACAACCGGAATTAAAAACCCGTGGGAAAAGTTCGGGTCAATGGACCAGTCTTTGACAAGCTTTGATATGGTGTGGCTGTAAACGACACCAAAGGCAGACACCAGGATCAAAAATTTTACAAGTGTGTTCTTATTAACAGCCTGTATCATGACGGGATATACTCGTTGAGGTGGGGGGAAATCAACCGGGCAAACGATTTCAGTGTTTCAAGGGCTTTTTCTTTGCTGTCACCGACCGGGGCAATCAGCCTGACAAACGAACCGTCTGTGCGGCTTTTTGTAATGGAATCGATCACCAGCCATATTTTCTGCCAGTATTCAGAGGATATGATCCTGCCCCTTGACTGAAACCAGTACAGCACCAGCTGCTTTTGGGAACCCTTTTCCAGTTCCAGGAGGATCACATTCATCGCTTTCCCTGTCTCCGGGAAGTGTACCGGTTCGATCCGGCTTTTCACGATGTTCCAGCCGGCGCCCGGCATGCAGTTTTTGGGGGAATGGATCAGGTCGCCTTCTTTCTGGCTTTGATAAAATCCCACATACA
The DNA here is from genome assembly GCA_964346265.1 of uncultured Desulfobacterales bacterium. Taxonomy (GTDB): domain Bacteria; phylum Desulfobacterota; class Desulfobacteria; order Desulfobacterales; family Desulfobacteraceae; genus JAIPEK01. The sequence goes on along the minus strand of CAYFVA010000080.1, from coordinate 7,419 downwards.
AATTCACATACCGGTTGTCAGGAGACCTGAAATTCATCAGAATGGAGTCATCCACCCCGAGAATATTGTACACCTCCGGATCGAATTGATCCATTCTCCCCTGCCATGAACCGATGGTCCGGGGAAAGGTGTCAAAGTTCCGGCTCGGCTCGATTCGTTCCGACCGGGTTGCAATTTCGGTGATAAAAAGGGCCAAAAGCAGTACACTGGCAGTGATGACAATTCTTGTATAACTCATTGGTTTTTCGGATCCAATCGATTCAAGTTATCGGGTATCAAAAATCCTGGTTTCAACAGCTTTTCTGGTTTGAGCGGGCGTGGGTTCGGCCGGTTTCATTCGGATGGGTTTCCAGGGAGACAGGCTCACTTTGATCATCCCTCTGTTTTCTTCGTAGTCTTCCCTATCCGCTCCGTCGGTATCAAAGTTGGTGTAGGAATACAACATGCGGACCGTCATCCACCTCAAGGGGCGCCAATTGAGTCCCGCACTCACGTCAAAGGTGTTGTCCACCCGGTCGAACCGTTCTTCGTCATACTCATTGCGCCTGTAGGCCGTGGAAATATCCAGATCGGACCGCTTTGTCAACGCATAGGTGAAATTGGCCCCTGCCTGGTAGTAAATGGTGAATCCAAGGCTTGCCGCATCATCACCGCTTTCTTCATAACCACTGGACGCACTGACATAAAAATCCCCCCTGGGGCTGAAATCAAACAGCTTGAAAACGTCGAATTCCACAAACGCATCCTCTGTATCGTCCTGGTTTTCATACTCCCTGAACAGTACACCGGCCCCGATTGATATGTTCGAGGTTTCTGATACGTTCCAGTCAAAGCCCACGGATGGATTGTATACGGTATGTTTGTCCGTGTCATCTTCGGAATAAGAATGCGCGTATTTGAGATAGGTCTGGAAATGCCGGGTGAACTTTCGGATGAACCGGACATCACCGGACCAGACATCCTCCTCGTTTCCGGTCCGGTCAAAATCGGTATTCTCGTAGGAGGCATTCATATCAAAGCCGTATCTGACATTGAACCAGTAGGCAAGGAATGCCGTGGGGGTATAACTTTCGTTCTCATCGTCATTGGGATCATCATATTCATCAAACGCATACGTGAATCCTGCGCCCCATGAGTTTCGTTTGCCGAACCTGTGAAAATAATCTACAGACGTGTCGTTTGTATCGTGTTCCTCAAACTCCCCGGTCCGTTGTATCCTGTTGTACAGCCTTGAATAGGTCTGCGAAAGGGCCAGGGATTTATGCTTGTCAAGCTCGAATGTTCCCCCGACATGGGCGATGCTCTCACTGGACTCGCTTTCGTTACCCTCTTCGTAATCATCATAAACAAACCGATAGTCAATGTTGGCGTGCCGGCTCAAATCCGTATCCCCGTACAGGGAAAAATTGTGCTCCAGTGTGTCATTTTCATCGTGTTCCTTGTAATCCTTGTACTGCGGATTATAACTGAAATACGCACGCCATGTTTTTTCCCGCATGGCCATCAGGAATCGGGCCTCATAGGTGGTATACCATTCTTCCTGCTTATCCGTTTCCGTCTGGTCGTAATTATCCGTATAGTTCTCAGAGACGGATACCACGGGAGAAAATTCGGTGACCAGGGAAAAGGCGGGAGAGGGGCATAACAAAACAAGTGCGGTCATGAAACACAGACACGCGCCACAAATGGATTTGTTCAATTGATCATTCAGCATTCAGGCCTCCTCCCCTTTTTTTTGTTAAAAAAAACCGGCAACCCCCGTATTCTGTTTCAGGGAACAATGATGGTGTCATCCGCTTTGATATACACGTTGTTACTGATATCGCCATCAATGATTTTTTTGTAGTTGACTCTTATTAACTTGTCTTCTCCTCCCTCCCGGCGGAAAAGCAGGATTTCTTTTTTGGAGGCCCATTCAGTAAACCCCTTTGCAATGGAAAAAGCCTGGAGGATCGTCAAGTCTTTGTAAATCGGATATTCCCCGGTTTCCCTTACTTCCCCGAGGATATAGTATTTGCGGCTGCCGGATTTCAACAGGGTAACGGTGACCTGGGGAGATTCCACATATTCGCCCAATTTTTCTTCAATCACCTGTTTCAGTTCCATGGTCGTCCGGCCTTCGGCTCTCACATCATCGATCAGGACTACCGTTACCATCCCGTCCAGTCGTACCGCCGCCGCCTCGATCGAAAGGTCCGGCTCTTTCCAGACGTTGATTTTCAACACATCTCCCACGCCGATTTTATAATGGGCGCTTGTTTCAGAGGCGGCAGATTTCCCTGCGGCCTCTTCCCCTGCATATACCCCCGGCATAAAAATAAGAAAGATAAAACCTGCAAACACTCCTGTAAAAACCAATTTTCGCATAGTACACATAGCTCCGCCCCTTCGATTACATCGAATTATCCGTTACCCCTGTTTTTCGAAACCTTTTGCTTCGTTTACCTTGCGCCCTTGCCGAAAATAACGATCTTCAAGGTACGCAGCAATATCACCAGGTCAAACATGGTGGACATGTTTTTTATGTAAAACAGTTCGTAATTGAGCTTTTCCACCGCATCTTCCACTGTGGCCCCGTAGTCATAACAGATCTGTGCCCAGCCTGTGATACCGGGTTTTACCAGAAATCTATGGGGATAAAACGGGATCTGTTCTTCCAGTTGATCCGTGAAATATTTTCTTTCCGGCCGGGGGCCCACCAGGCTCATCTTTCCCGTCAAGACGTCCCAAAGCTGGGGAAGTTCATCAATACGGCACTTTCTGATAATTCTGCCCATCCGGGTGATGCGGGGATCATCCTGTCCCGCCCAGACGGGTCCTGTGATTTTTTCCGCATCGTGGACCATGGAGCGGAATTTGTGCATCATAAATTCTTTCTTGTTTCGCCCCACACGATCCTGTGCGAACAGGACCGGACCTTTCGAATCAATTTTAATCAAAACAGCCACCAAAGCAAGTAACGGCGAAAGCAGAATCAGCAGCACCAGAGACCCGATCAGATCCTGGGTCCGTTTTAAAAAGTTCCGCAGTGCGGATTTTTTAAAACCTTCGGAAAAGACCAGCCACGAAGGATTGATTTTCTGGACCAGCACTTTGCCGGTGAGCTGTTCATAAAAAGAGCACCCGTCGATGATTTCAATGCCCAGTGTCCGGCACTGGATCAGCTGTTTCATGGGAAAAGCGCCGCGCTGTTCTTTAAGCACGGTGACAATTTTCTTCACACCTGCGGAAACAGCGGTTTGGCATATGTTGTCAATATTGTAGGTAACCTTGAGGGTATCAACGCTCACTTGACTTTTGATATCGTTGTCAGAGTCCGGATAAACGGAACTGATGTGGTAGCCGCAGTCAATCGTATTCTTGATTCTATCGATTATATCAATGGATAACTCACTTGATCCCAGTATAATAATCTTTTCATTGAAAACCCCTTTGTTCAATATATTCAGGTATATCAGCCGCCACCCGGTCACAAAGAGAAGCAACAACAGAATACTCAGTATGAACACCACCTGATTGATGATGGCAAGGGGAAACAGAAAATAAACAAGCGCAAGCAGAATGGAGGCGGCCCCAAGGCTTTGAAGCAGTCTTATGGCCATTTCAGGCAGGGTTTTGACCACATCGAAATCATAAAGATCATTATAGTACAGGCAAAGCTGACATACGAGGGTCACAAAAACGATCCGCAGCACCAGCATGGCGTCGAAATAGTACGACGGAGATATGGTGAGGACTGCAGAGGAAATAAAAAAAGATAGAAAAATCACACCTCCTTCGAGGGTGAAAAAAAGGGCGTTACGAATGGGAAAATACTGTTTCAGCACTCGAAGCATAAACGGGGATCAACCTTTCATCGAATATCCATATTTGTATTTATAGCCGTACCCCAGGCCGAACCTGCCTTTGGCAAAATTCTTGACCACTCCGATAATCTTTTCTTTTCCGTAGATATCAATGATATCCTTTATCCGGTCTTTTCGGGTCAGCCCCTGTTTCACAACAAGCAGAATCCCGTCCACATGCTTTGCAAGGGCATTGGTTTCAGAAGTAATGTACGGCGGGGGTGCGTCCAGGAGCACATACCGGTCATCATACCGGGCCTCGGCTTCCTTGATCAGCCGCCTCATCTGTTCCGATGAAACCAGTTCCGAAGGATTGACAGGCGGAGTCCCCCCGGGCAGCACGGTAAGTTTGGGCAAAAACGTTTTCACCAGAACACGGGAAAGCGGAACCCCCTGTGTAAGATAGGTTGCCAGACCGTCATTGTTTTCAATGTCGAACATGGAATGAACGGACGGGTGGCGGAGGTCACAGTCCACCAGGAGCACATACTCATCAATGCTGGATGCAATGGCTGCGGCAAGATTGGCTGCCACAAACGACTTTCCTTCCCCCTGGCAGGTGCTTGTCACCATAATGGTCCTGGGAGGATATCCTGATTCAGGAAACAGAAGGCTGTTCTTGAGCAGCCGGAACTGTTCCGCCTCGATGGAATGGGGTTTTTTCACGGAAACAAGATTCCGGCCGGCACTGCTATTGACGGGTGTGGTTTTGGTAAATGCCGTATGATTGTTTCTCTTGTTCTTTTTTTCCACAGAAGGCTTGTCTGTTCTTCTCTTTGCCGGGCCCTCTTTTGTGTCCACAGCTTCCGCGTGAAAATCATATACCGGATTTGTATCGTTTGCCTGTTCCGATTTCTCCAGTGCTTTGAAAATCTTGCCCAAATTCCGCCTCCGCAAATTAGAGATTGATATATGATTTCATCGCGTCAACCGCCCTGTCGATCCCATAAGAGTTGAGTATAAGAAAAAACCCGATGACCAGTGCCGTATATGCGGAGACCAGAACAAAAGCCGCCGTCTTGAGTTTTTCTTTCAAGACTTCGGCCGGTTCCCGGATCGGGGCGATCTCTGCAAGTATCGGAAGCCCGAACTCCTCTTCGATATCCTCATCCCTGCGCACGGCATTGTCAAAGATAAAAAGCAGAAAGATAATGCCGCCTGCCAGGGCGCCCCCTGCCCCGAAATAAATGACAAAGGCTTTTTTCACATCCGGAGAAATCGGCTTTTGCGGGACCCGGGCATGATCAAGAATCCGGAACTGCTCTCCTTTCTGCTTTTTCTCCATGTTCATGGACAGCTCAGCTTCAAGTTTTCGGTCCAGAAGAGACGTATATACATCCTGGATATTGGCATAATCCCTTTTCAGTTCCTGAAGATCCTGTTCCCTTTTCGGCGTCTGCTCTACACGCTGTTGATAAAGATTCATCTTCTTGTCAATGGCCCTGATTTCCGATTGAATCCGGGCAATATCGTTTTTTGCCTGTTTCAGCTGCATGTCCTGCTGCATGGCCATAAAATCCGTACCCAAAGGATCACTGCCGCCCTCTTCCGGTTCCGGGATTTCCATATCCGACTGCAGCGATTCCGCATTTTCCGCTTGAGCTGCGTCAAGTGCGGCATTCTCTTTCTGTTTTTCCGCCTTTTGTTTTTCCAGCTTTGCAATGGTGTTTTCAAGCTTCACCACATCAGGATGTTTTTTCGTGTATTTCAGCAAAAGCGTATCAAGTTCTTCTTTGAGGGATTCAATCTTTTGCTCTTCTTCACTCAAAAACGCCGCATCTTCTTCAAAACCGGTCTCTTCAAACATGGTATCAAAACTTTGAGACGCCATCTCTTTTTGCTGGGCAATCTGGTTCTGAAGGGCCGCCAGATTGTTCCTGGCATCTCTCAACGCGGCCAGCTTATCCGTATGCTGGGTCTGGAGCCGGTCAAGGGTACGCAGATTGGCTTCCAGCTCATCCGGCAGGCCGCCCAGATGCTTTGCCCGGTACTCGCTCAGTCTCTCTTCCCTGGCTTTCAATTTTTTGCGGGTTTTTTCAAGCTCTGACTCAAGGAATTCAGTGGTCCCCACCGCCTGGGCTTCCCTGACTTTTAAGTTTTCATCCATGAAATAACTGGCAAGCGTGTTTGCGATCCGCATGACACGCTCGGGATTGGTTCCCTTGAATTTGATGGAAAAGGCCTCTGACCCTTGTCTTGCCCGGTTGATATTCACATTGATGCGCTTCCTCAACCCCTCCACCTTGTCTTCCATATACATATCCTCACGGTTCTGATAAAGCCCGAACTGATCAATGATTTTCTCCAGGTTGCTCCGGCTCATGATCTGCTGGGATATGGTGCTGATCCGTGCTTCAATATCGGTGGACACAACTGATTGTATGTAATTTCTCGGCACCTTCTGGGGCTGGACCAGAATAAGGGTGGATGCTTCATAGGTCCGGTCCGCGATCATTGTTTTTACCAGGCCGATCGTGAGAGAAACCGACAGAAAAAGAATTATCAGCCATTTATACCGCAGAACGATCTCAATGATCTGGTCGGGCTTGATCGGGTTTTGTTGGGTCAGGTCAGCCATACATCCATTTTTTTCGGTTATGTTTTTATCTGTGCCCCGGGCGTCACCCGTGTATAAGATGGAGTTTTCATCTTTGACTGTCGTGTTCAATTTGCAAAGTGTGTACCATTACCGGATTTAATTGGCATCAGGGGAAGTTTCCCCTTTGTTCAACAAATTCTGTTCCCTTGACTTTTGAGGACACAGAGCAATTGGGTAATTTATGTAACAATAACCTGCAAAATTGGGTAATATACGTTATAAAATAGGAAGATTGTTTCCCATTCAGTTCAACATTTCCTTTGCGGAGTCAGCTCCTTTGAAATCCGGATCAATGCTGATTGCCATTTTCAACTGCTTTCGCGCCTCTTCGTAACTGCCGCTTCTGTACAGGCACATTCCCATATGGTAGCGGGCAAGGGGATTATCCGGTTGAATCTTCAGGCTTTCTTCGAGTTCGGACACAGCCGTTCCGAAACTTCCTTTTTTATAATACACCCACCCCAGCGTATCCAGGACATTCGGATCTTCCGGACGCTTTTGCCTTGCAAATCGCGCCAGTTTCAGGGCCCGGTCCAGGTTTGTCTCCTTTTCCGCGAGAATAAACGCCAGATTGTTGGACGCCATTGCATGAAACGGATCAATATCCAGAACCCGGTTATAAAACTGTTCCGCCCGCTCTGTACTTCCTTTTATATCATGAATGTATCCAAGCCCCATCATTGCATCCACGTTGTTCGCGTCAATATCCACAGCCTTCCGGTATGCCTGTTTTGCAGCTTCCAGTTCTTTCCGGCTGAGGGAAATTTCAGCTGAATACAGCACCGGTTTCAATAACTCCGGATTGAGTGAACGGGCCTTAGTAAAATGAAGGAGCGCTTTTTCAATTTTCCCGTGTCTGAACATAATCTCGCCTTTGAGATTTTCCATACCTGCGGCAGCTTCTTCATCAGTGGCTTTCATGTGTTTTTCGATAATGTCATACGCTTGTTGATACCTGCCTTCATCCATATAAAT
>CAYFVA010000079.1:4163-9786 GCA_964346265.1 uncultured Desulfobacterales bacterium | reverse complement strand
AGACGGCCGGATCAAAGAGTTCCTGCCAGGCCGCGCCTTTGTCCTCAAGATATTTTGAAAGGGGAGAGTCCGCCTTTACCAGAGGTGCGCCGGTACGGTTTGCAGGCTTTTCAAACACCAGGTAGGTTCCGGCCGGGTCCAGGTTTTTTTTGATCCACCGGAAACTTTGCTTCTCCCTGGTTTTATTCAGAAAGTTTTTCAAACCCTTTCTCCATTACGGCAAGACCCTTTTCCAGCTCTTCCTCCTTGATCACAAGCGGCATCAACACCCGGATCACATTTCCGTAACATCCGCAGGCCAGAAGCACAAGACCGTTTTCCATGCAGAAACTCACCAGCTGTTTGGCCTCATCCGGTGCCGGTTCCTTTGTTTTGCGGTCCCGGACAAGCTCCATGGCCATCATGGCGCCCCTGCCCCTCACATCACCGACGAGAGGAAATTTTTCCTGAAACCGGGTGAAGCGTTTTTGAAGCGTGTTCCCGAGGGTTTTAGCCCTCTCCAGAAGGTTCTCGTTTTCAAATATGTCCAGTACCGCGCCGGCGGCCTCGCACGCCACCGGATTGGCCCCGTAGGTGCCGCCCAGCCCGGACGGGTGGACCGCATCCAGGATTTCCCGCCTTGCGATCACCGCGCTCAGCGGCATGCCTGCGGCAAGGCTCTTGGCCGTGACCGTGATATCCGGTTCCACCCCGGCCTGCTCCATGGCGAACATGGTGCCGCAACGGCCGATGCCGGTCTGGATCTCGTCCGCGATGAACAGAATGCCGTGTTTGGCGCAGATTCTGGAAAGTTTTTGAAAATACTCGTCCGGGGGAGCGATAAATCCGCCTTCCCCTGCCACAGGCTCCACGATCAGGGCAGCCGTATTTTCCGGGGCTGTATGGGAAATCAGGAAATCCTCGAGAAGTTCGGCGCATGCAGCGCCGCATCCCGGGTATTCAAGATTCAGGGGGCACCGGTAGCAGTAGGCGTACGGCATCCGGTACACCTCCGGGGCAAACGGCCCGAACCCGAACTTGTACGGCTTGACCTTGCTTGTCAATGTCATGGTCAACAGGGTCCTGCCGTGAAAGGCGTTTTCAAACGCAATGATCCCCGGCCTTTTGGAATAATACCGGGCCGCCTTGACCGCGTTTTCCACGGCTTCTGCCCCGGAATTCATGAACACGGCCTTTTTGGGTGAATCTCCCGGCGCAAGGGATACCAGCCGCTCGGCCAGCCGGACCGGGCTTTCATAGGGCATGACCATAAAGCAGGTATGGGTCAACTTTTCCGCCTGCTCTCGAATGGCCGCCACCACCTTTGGGTGGGAATGGCCCACGTTCATTACTGCGATGCCGCCGGCAAAGTCGATGTATTCTCTTCCCTCCACATCATAAAGGAGCGCTCCTTTTCCCTTTTCGATGTAAGAGGACCCGAGGCTCGGGCAGGAGCTTGCGATGACCTTTTGACGCACTTGTCCGATCTGCTTGTTATCCATTTTCAAACATCCTGGTATTATTTTTTGAATCGATTGACTGTTCAGGCTTTCAAAAGCCTGCAGTTTTCCGGATCCGCCTTGATGTACACCTCGTCTTTGCGCCTGAACGGGGTCCGTTTGACAAAACTGATGACGTGAATCGTTTTCTTTTGTTCCGTTTCCACAAAGTAACTCACTTCACCGCCCATATAACTTCTCTCCTTGACCGTTCCGAAAAAATAGTTCATGCCCTCTTCTTTTACAAAGTCCTTCCGGTACCCCATTTTCATTTTCTGGGCCCGGACCACGACTTCGGCCTTTTCTCCCTGGTTGAAGTCGGTGGAGGGAGTGGCCAGAAAATCATGCCCCTCTTCCAGCCGGACCCGCATGTATCCGTTCTGTTGCCCTTCGACAACGGAAGGAAGGAAATTGGAATGCCCCAGAAAATCGGCCACGAACCGGTTGGAGGAATAGTTGTACACCTCTTCGGGTTCTCCTTCCTGCTGTTTGACCCCGTCTTTCATGACCACGATCTTGTCGGACATGGACAGGGCTTCCCTCTGGTCATGGGTGACGAATATGGTGGTCACCCCCAGGGTCATCTGGAGGTTGTCGATCTCCCGCCTCATATCTTCGCGCAGGTTTTCGTCCAGGGCGGACAGGGGTTCGTCCATCAAAAGAACGTCCGGTTCGATGACAATGGCCCTTGCCAGCGCAATCCGCTGCTGCTGTCCCCCGGAAAGCTGCGCGGGCATCCGGTTTTCCACACCCGGCAGCCGGACCAGTTCCAGCGCAGTCCTCACCTTCTCCTTCATCTGGTCCTTTGAGACACTCCGGTACTTCAGCCCGAAGGCCACATTGTCAAAAATTGTTTTGTGGGGAAACAATGCGTAATTCTGGAAGATCATTCCAAGATTCCGTTTGTGTATGGGCACATCGTTTATCCGCCGTCCTTTGACGAAAATATCCCCTTCCGTGGGGTTTTCAAGGCCTGCGATCATGCGGAGAAGCGTGGTTTTACCGCAGCCCGAGGGTCCCAGCAACGTTACAAGGGACCCTTCCGGAATGTCCAGATCCGTTTTCTCCACCGCTGTCAGATCTCCGAACCGCTTGACGATACCTTTGAATTTCACAAACGCCGGGTCTTTTTCCGTATTCAAATTTCCTTCTCCCAAAAGCTCGTTCGAGGGCCGGGGCCGCATCGCTGCAGCGACCCCGGCAGTTCGATTACCGGTTCAAATTATGCGCCTGACTTGATCCTGCTCCACTTTTCTCCCCATTCCACCTGGTGGCTGTTCCAGTACTCGGGATCTGCAAACAGATAGCCGTCGAGTTTTCCGGTGGGATCGAACGCAGGAAGCTGCTTGATTTCATCCGGCATGGAAATCTTGGTGGGATCCAGGCTCGGCGGATAGTTCTGTCCCTTGGCCACGGCAATGGCGCAGTCGGGCTCGAGCATGAAGTTGAGCAGTTTCTGTGCCACTTCCAGATCGGTCCCCTTGATCACGTACATGTACTCCATCCAGGAGTACGTGTTGTTCGGAGAAAGATACCCGATGGGATGTCCCTGCTCCTGGAGCGCAGCCACTCTGCCGGACCATGCCACGGTGGCGTAGATCTCCTCGTTGGCCAGGAGACTCATGAGCTCGGAACCGGACGCCCAGTATTTTTTGACCAGTTTGCGCTGCTCTTTCAAAGCATCCCAGACATCATTGAGGTTGCTGATGCTGTTGGGGCTCTGGCCCGTATGCAGGGCCGCATACCACATATTGGTCCGGAAATCTCCGCCCCAGGTGCCGAGCTTGTCCTTGAGATCCTTGTCCCACAGCAGGGACGCACCGAGTTTTTCCGCCTTTTCCTTAGAGATCTTGTTCTTGTTGTAGGCGATGCCGGTCTGCCCCACATCATAGGGAACCGCTGACAGGGTTCCGCCGGAGATGTTTCTCAATGTCTCGGTCATGACACTCATGACGTTTTTGAGATTGGGGATCTTGCTCTCGTCAAGAATCACGTTGAAGCCCATATCCCTGTACCGCAGGTAGTCATACACAGCGGAAAGATGAGCGATATTGAACTCCCCTCCCGGCGGGAAGGAGGCCTTGACCTGGGTTAAAAACGCATCCATGCCCGTAAAGGTGGCATCCAGCACATTGATGCCCGTCTCCTTGGTAAACGGGTTGAACGCATGCTTTCTCAACGCCTCGGACGTGGACCCGCCCCAGGAGTGAACGGTGATGGAATCGGCTGCAAACGCCTTTTTTGCAAGGGAGAACGGGCCGCCTGCGATACCGGCTGCCGCTCCGGCCATGGTTACGTACTTGATGAAATCCCTTCTGGAGAGTTTCCCTTCCCGAAAGTCTTCATATGCCCTGTCCAGTTCATCATTGATCTTTTTACCCATTTTCAATCCTCCTGTTTGTTAGTGATAAGAACCCCTCAACCCATATTTCAAATATAAATTCCTCCAGCATTATTCCCCTTTTGCGAATTTTCTGGCGATATATCCCGCAAAAAGAGGGATGGACACCGTAAGGACAATCATCACCGCACCGAGGGCATTGATCTCCGGACTGATGGAGTTTCTGAGCATTCCGAAAATTTTCACGGGCACGGTCTGTTGTGAGGCCGTGGCCCAGAACAGGGTGGCGGTCACGTCATCGAACGAAATGGTGAACGAAAAGAGCATTCCAGCGAAAATCGCCGGAGCCAGAAGAGGAAGCGTGACTTGCCGGAATGTCTGAAACGGGTTCGCCCCCAGTGACAGTGCCGCCTCTTCATATTCCCTCTTGATCCCCACCAGCCGGGCCTGCACCACCAGGAGCACATAGGGCAAAGTGAGCACCACATGACCGATCAGCAGCAGGGCGAAACTCTTGGGCTGCTGCAGCCAGCGGATAAAGAGCAGAAGAGAGACACCCAGAACCACCTCCGGGATCATGATCGGCGCGATCAAGAGCATGTTTAAAAAATCCTTTCCGGGAAATTTATATCTCACAAATGCCAAGGCCGCAGGGACGCCGATGGCCGTGGTAAAAATTGCAGTGAGAGTCCCCAGAACCATGGAGTTTTTAAAAGCACCAAGGATCGTGGGATTGTGCGCAAGCTCCACATACCAGCGGAAGCTGAAGCCTTTCATGGGAAACGAGCCGAACTGCTGGGGGTTGAAGGAGAGCAGCACAACCGCTACGATGGGCGCGAACATCCAGATGTATACAAGAATCGTATACAATTTGATCAAGGTCCAGCCTGAAACAAATTTCTTCATCCTCACCCCCTTATCCGCTGCTCAATGTTTTGAAAATCTGGTTGATGCCCATGTACCGGTTGTAGGTGTACACGATTATCCCGACCAGCAACAGCAGAATTGTGCTGATGGCGCATCCGAACGGCCAGTCCAGGGTGGTGATGATCCTCTGGAACACAAGGTTGGCGATCATGTCATTATCCGGACCTCCGAGGATCATGGGCGGCAGGTACGTCCCGCAGGTGAGCACGAAAACAAGCAGACACCCGGCACTGACCCCGGGCAGACTCAACGGAAGAGTGATCTCCCGGAACGCCTGCCATTCCGTGCAGCCGAGGCTCTTGGCCGCTTCCGTCAGACTCTTGTCAATGCCCTCCAGACTCACATAGATGTTGAGAATCATGAACGGAAGAAGATACTGGAGAAGTCCCATCAAAACAGCCGCCTCGTTGTACAGCATGGACATCGGAGTGTCGATCAGCCCGATTTTCATGAACACGTGATTGATCAGCCCGGAATCGCCTAGAATGTTGATCCAGCTCAATGTCCGGATGATGAAGCTGATCCAGAAAGGAAGCATCACCAGGATCATAAGGGCGGATTTGAATCTCGATTCGGTCCGGTAAAAAAAGTAGGCTGGAATGTATCCCATCAAAAGGCAAAGCAGCACGGTTTCCACCGCCACCCGGATGGTCCGGATCAGAAGAGACGGGTAGAAAAAGTCGGCGAAGAATTTTGCATAGTTGCCGAACTGGAATGCCGGAATGTCCTGGCCGGAAGGCGCCCGGAGCCAGAAACTGTATACCACCACGAAACAGACCGGGATCACCAGCAGAAAAAATACCGCTGTAAGGGAAGGAGCCATCAAGGCCCACGGTTTCCACGATTTTTCTTCCATAAATGCATCCTTGCTTTTTTT
>CAYFVA010000079.1:0-4063 GCA_964346265.1 uncultured Desulfobacterales bacterium | reverse complement strand
CTGAATTTCCGGACCACGGTAGGCTGACTGATGCCGAGAAGGGCGGCGGCCTGCCGGGTGGTGCTGCATCTGGCCGCCGCCTGTTCCAGTATCTCTTTCTCAAGCGATGCCAGCCGCAACTGCAGATTGAATCCTTTTTCCCGGTTTAAAAAAATCCGGTCCGGTCCCGGAGAGCCTTCCAGGGAAGTGTTGATCAAAGAATCCAGCTTCCGCCTTTCACTCATGACCACGGCTTTTTTTACAATGTTCATCAGCTCGCGCACATTCCCGGGAAATGGATAGGCCTGCAGCTTTTCAAAAGCGTCATGGCCGATCCTGCAGTTCCTGCCGTACTTTTTGTTGTACACCTCCAGAAAATGGCCTACCAGACCGAGTATGTCTTCGGGCCTCTCCCGCAGCGGAGGAATCGAAATCGTGAAGGTATTCAGCCGGTGAAAAAGATCCAGCCGGAACCTGCGGTCCGCAGTAAGGCGGTCCAGGTTCCGGTTCGTTGCGGCCACAAGGGTGCAGTCCACGGTTTTGTACCGGGTGCCGCCCACCGGTCTCAGTTTTTTGTCGTCCAGGTATTTGAGAATCTTGGCCTGGACCGAAAGGGGCATTTCCCCGATTTCGTCCAGAAAAAGAGTGCCGCCTGCGGCAAGTTCGATCAGCCCCGGCTTTCCACGCTCCGCCGCCCCTGTGAACGCCCCCTTTTCATAACCGAACAGCTCCGCCTCCAAAAGATTCTCCGGGAGTGCCGCACAGTTGATCTGGATAAACGACTGTTTTCCTCTGTCGCTGTTTTCATGGATGAATTTGGCCAGAAGCCCTTTGCCGGTACCGGATTCGCCCTGGATGAGAATATTCGAAACTCCTGTCCGGGCCAGTTTGCTGGCCACCTGGAGCGTGCTGCGCATGGCATCGCTCTCGGCCACGATATCGCCCTGCCTGAGTTCAAGGAGACTCAGCTCGGTGAGTTCCTCCTTGATCCGGTCGGATTCCTTGCGGACCTTTTCCAGTTCTTTTTTCATGCTGTCCAGAAGGCTGATATCGCGTTCGTTCACCACCACGTGAGAAAGCTCCCCCTTTTTGTCAAACACTGGTGTGCCGGTGACCAGAAGGTTATATCCGGACCGGGCCACGTACTGAATAATGCTCACCTGCCTGCGGGTTTCAATCACCTCCTGGGTGACCGACCGGTCGATGTGTCCCTCTTGGACAAGGGTCCGCACATCCCGCCCCACCATCCGGTCGGCGCCGAAACCGTTGAGCCGCTCTGCGGTCCGATTGAGTTCAAGGATCACCCCGTTTTTATCACAGATCATCAGCCCGTCGGAAGACAGGTTGAACACCGCTTCAAGCAGGGCCGGATCAGCCTTTCTTTTACTCTCGTTCATGCACGATCCGTCCGTCAAACATGGTCATGTCGATCCGGACATCCCTGATCTCCTCCGGCGGTATGGTGTAGATATCCCGGTCCAGCACGATCATGTCCGCGTACCCGCCCGGTGCGATGCGGCCCAATGTATCCTGAAACCCCGACTGCTCGGCCGGGGTGACGGTATATCCTCTCACCGCCTCCTCCACCGTGAGTCTCTGGTCCGGGTACCATCCTTCTTCAGGAGTTTTGTCCATCCGTTTGCGGGTCACGGCCGAATAGATCCCGGCGATCGGATAGGGATCGCATACGGGTGCGTCCGAACTGAGCAGCAGGGGAATCCCCCGGTCGAGGATCTCCCGCAAGGGATAGGTATACCTGCCTCTTTCCCCCACACACTGGTCGATCATGGAAACGTCCAGGCTCAGATTGTTGGGCTGGCAGGAGGCAATCACACAGGACAATCCGGCCAGCCGGTCCAGATCTTCGGGCCGCACCATCTGCAGATGTTCGATCCGGTGCTTGAGCCAGGGACGTTCACCGACATTGTTTTCGATTTGCTCGAACATGGAAATGATCTCCCGGTTGGTGCGGTCCCCGATGGAGTGGACCATCACACTGAGACCTGCGGCATGAGCCTTTTCCACTGCGGACTTGATCTCTTGCACCGGTGTCAGGGGCATGCCGTATTCGGCATCGTTGTACGGTTCGATCATCCAGGCGGTCCGGGCCCCCATTCCCCCGTCGGCAAAGAATTTGAGGTGTCCGAGCCTGAGCCGGTCATCCCCGATGCCGGTGCGCAGCCCCAGGGCCACTGCCTCGTCCGTCTTTTCCCCGGGAAGGGACACATGGCACCGCATGTTCAGATCTCCTGTTTCATGGAGCCTTTTCAAAAGCTTCAGGGCGTTTGCACCGTCCTTTCCGCCCATGAGCCGGACATCCTGGATCGAGGTCACGCCGAGGGCATGAAGATCGCTGATGCACCGCTTCATGTTCTCCATGATCTTCTCCTCGGTCTGCACCGGCAGGACGTTCCGGATCAGGTTCAGGGCAAGCTCGCGCAGCACGCCCGTGGGATTGCCTGCCTCGTCCCTTGCGATCTTTCCCTCGGGCGGGTCCGCCGTTTCCCTGTTGATACCGGCAAGCTCCAGCGCCCTGGAGTTGGCCACTCCGAGATGAAGATCACACCGCCACAGACACACCGGATGCTCCGGTGCGGCCCGGTCCAGGTCACTTCGGTCCGGCAGCCGGTTTTCCGGCCAGTCCGATTCGTTGAATCCATTGCCCAGGACCCACTCTCCCGGTGCAAGAGAGGCGGCCTTGTCCGCCACCGCCTCTTCCATTTCCGCGAATGAAGCGGTCCCGGCAAGGTTGATGTTTTCATAATTCGCCGCCCACTCGTAAAAATGAAAGTGAGTGTCGCTGAATCCGGGGAGCACGGTTTTCCCCTCAAGATCAATCGAAGTCACCTCTCCGTGGGCGGCGGCTTTCACTTTCGCCCCGTCCCCGACCTCAACAATCCGGTTGTCCGCCACCAGTACTTCCTGTACGATTGGGCGCTGTTCATCCTGTGTATGAATGTTTCCGTTGTATAGATAGATCAAATCAGAAATCCTTCCGGGAACGGGTCCCCGTCTTCGAGAACAAACGCATGAACTCCCGTGACATGGGCCATTCCCTTTATCTCCGCCACAACTGCGTCAAATTCTTTGATATTTGTGCATTCCACGATCCTCGAGTCGAACACGGTGCCCAGGGGGCTGTAATTCTTGTACTTCTCATCCACGCCGATGCGGCCCTTGTGATGGAGCAGGGTGAGCTTTGCCGCCGTGCCGGTGCCGCAGGGAGAACGGTCCACCTTGGACTCCCCGTACACCACAAGACCCCGTCCCTCCATGACCCCTTCGGGCTCCACATCGTAAAATTCGGCCACATCCACGGTGGTCACCTCGGGCCGTTCGGGATGGTAGACCTCGAGCTGTTCGTTTGCCGCATCGATCAGCTTCATCCCCAGATCGGCCATATAGTCGGCATTTTCAGGAACCAGTTCCTTTCCCACCTGGTCCGACGATACCATGGCGAAAAACCCGCCTGCGCAGACGAGATCCACGGAAAGCGTGCCGAACCCGTCCACCTTCACTGTTTTTCCCGTATCCAGCACGAACGAGGGCACCATCCGGATGGCCACGTCCCTCACCTTTCCGTTTTGGACAAACGCCACGGCGTTCATGATCCCCGAAGGCGTATCAACGGGAATCGTGTTCTCCCCTTCGGACAACTCCAGCATGCCGGCGGCCGCCAGGGTGGCCACGGCCCCGATGGTGGCGTGTCCGCAGAGATAGGGATACCGTTTGGCATCCATGTAAATCAGGCCAAACCCGGCATCCGGAGAAGGGCTTTCCGTAACCGCCGCCGCCAGGACCCCCCTGTGCCCGCGGGGTTCCCGGGTGAGCCGCAGCCGGATATGATCGAGGTTCGACTTGAAGTATTCGAGTTTTTCCGCCATTGTTCCGCCCTTGATGTCGCTTCCGCAGTCCACCACAAGACGGGTCATCTCCCCGGCGGTATGGGAATCAAGGGTCACCACCCGCGTTCCGAATGCAGAGGCGATCCGTTCCAGATCCGTATCCATCTTCATAAAACCAACCTTTGTTTAAATCATCGTATACAACCAACCCTATCCGAATTCCCCGATCCCGTCAAGAA
>CAYFVA010000078.1:0-9799 GCA_964346265.1 uncultured Desulfobacterales bacterium | reverse complement strand
TACTGAAGCCGCACTTCTTTTCCGTTTAAAAAGAGTTTTCCGTCCCGGGTTTCCGCCTTGTGCACCAGATCCTCCCCCTGTTTAACAAAAAAACCTGTCTGCATACCCGGATATACCGGTGAAAGCAGGGTCTTCTGCCGGCCTGCCATTTGATACGGCAGCCGGAAATCGGATTTCAGCGAAAAAATATCCAGGGCCGCCGAAGGCTGAACGGCAACGGACAGAAACTGCATGAATGTCATATCCTTTTTGAGTTTCAGCATAATATTCCCGTTGACATCCCCCTGGGGGAACTTAGCCTGCACATCCGAAATCCGGATTTCAAGGCCTTTTGTCAAAAGTTTTTCACATGCCGCCGCCATGCGGGTTCCGGCCCGGTCCATCCGCCGTTCCACTGCTTTGTTGATACGGCCGTTGTTCCTGAGAGCATTCGGGTCCACATTCGCCAGGATACCTGCCACGGCTTCGGACCACAGCTTGAGAAATGCCTTGTACCGGTCTGCATCCACATGGTTCACCGCCACTTTCATGGAAGCGTCATCAATGTTTTGGCCGTCCGCCTGGATCCGGCCCGCTCCGTACATCACTTCGATGGAAAGAGTGCTGGCGGATTTATCAAAGGAAGGGCTGACCTTGAAGTCAAGTTGATCCAGCTCCAGTCGCGTTTCCCCGTCCGCCGCCCGGACCTTTTCGATCCGGCAGGAGGTATTGCCGTCCCAGATCCGGCCGGAAATGTGTTTCATCCCGGATGTCATGGTAAGGTTCTCCATGCCGAACTCTTTTGGCACCGTCATACCCTCCCATTTCACATCCGAACGAATGTGGTCCAGTCCTTTGTCGAGATTCACGGTCATGTGCCCGGGGTTGACTTCGACGGTTTTTCCCTGCCGGACAAAAGAGAATTCCTCCACCGTCCATGATGATTCCATTGCACCGGACACCTGGTAGGTATTAACAATAGACAGGGGATCTTGTCCGGACAGCTTTTGGTCCACAAAATCGGAATACCATTGGTTTTTCTCAAGGGAAGTGTGGGAAACCGTTTGGACGAACCCGTGATTCACAGTTTCCGTAAATTTGATCGAATCGATTCCGTACAGGGAGGAAAGCGTCCCGAGATCCAATTCCCACTCGATCCGGGATGTAAAAAAATTCCGGTCGTAGGACAGGACGTTCACGTTCATGTCCATGCCTGAATCCTGATACACTCGGTTGATGTCCCTGACCGCGTCGTTGACGATCCCTTTCACCGCTATGCCCCGGGCGAACGGAATCCCGGCCGCTGCAAGGACCAGTACAAGAAACGCCGCTCCCATCCATTTTTTCATGTTCACTCCTTTCTTTCAAATCCGGATGGTTTTTCCCATACGGATGTAACCTGAAATGCAATCACCGCCACCGCGTTTGCCGCATTAATGGAATTTTTGCGCCCGTGCATGGAAATTTTCACAAAATGATCGCACATGTGCATCACATGCCTCGAGAGGCCGTACTCTTCGTTTCCGAATACCACGACCCCTTTTTCCGGCCATTCAAATCTGTTGTACGGAACGGCCCGCTCCACGGTCTCCACCCCGATAACCGGATACCCCTGCTGCTTTTTTCCCGCAAGTATTGAAGCCAGATCATCCGTTGCCCGGACCTGCACCCATTGTTCCGCCCCCATTGCGGTTTTTCCCACTGAAGCGGAACTTTTTGAAAGCGTACCGCCCACGATGACCGACCGAAACCCGGAAGCGTCACACACACGGATCACGGAACCCACGTTGAAAAGACTTCGAAAAGAATCGAGAGCAATGTGGAAATCCGGCCCGGCTTCCTCAGGCGTCCTTTGGTCTGTGTCCCCGCGGATCACAGGAACAAGGAGGTCGTAGTCTCTCGGGGACACGTCCATGGCAACCCTGTGGGAATGGACCGCATCAGATACGAATTCAATCCACCCACGCCTGTCTTTTTGTTCAGGAGGACTGGCGGGTGCAACTCCCACCCAGTCGAGAACTTGCGCATACGTGGCATACACTTCTTCCATCCGGGAAACATCGAGCCGGTTGGCGGCAAGCTTTCCGTACATATCCGAGAGCCACCTCACCAGCCATTTGTGCCGGTTATGGGGCGCAAGCTTTACAAACTTTTTTTCTGAAAGATAAAACGAGGTCACACCTGCCGGTTCCTTTCGGTTTCAGGCACGGCTCTCGGGATCTTGATCAAAAACTTGCTGCCTTTGCCCAAAGTGGATTTGGCCTTGATTTCCCCCTGGTGCCGGCGGATCACCTTACCGGTGATGTAAAGTCCGAGTCCCGTGCCCCGGTTGCCCTTGGAGGAAAAGAATATGGCGAATATATTGTTCAGCGTCTGTTCATCCATACCCGGTCCGTTGTCCTGGATCAAAAACACGGCCTTTTCTTCCCCCACCCGGGCGTTGACCCAGACCCGCCGCTTTTCTTCGGACCCGGCGTTCGCATCCTCGGAGAAGGCCTCCACCGCATTTTCAAGAATATTCATGATGGCCGCCTGGAAGCTGCTCCGGTCCACCTCGATCCAGTCCTCCCCGTTGCCGTTTTCCAGTTCCACATTGACGTTGACCGCAACGTTCATGGATTCGGCCTTGGGTTGGACCATGCCCACGGTTTCGTCCAGGAAGTCTTTGACGGGAATCCGGCTGAAATTCAGCTCCCTTGATTTGGTATAGTAGAGGATGTCCAGCACCAGCCGCTTGATCCGGCCCGTCATCAGGTTGGCGATCTCGAGTCCTTCCCGGGTCTGTTTCCGGTCATCGGTCTCAAATCCCTTGTTGACCAGATACATCCCGCTGTCGAGACTGGTGAGAAGCCCCTTGATCCCGTGGGAGATGGACCCGATCATAAACCCCAGGGAGGCCAGGTGATCTTCCAGCCTTCTGACTTCGGTAATATCCGTGAGCATCACGATCACTTTCACGATTTCACCCAGGTTATCCCGGATCGGGGCGGTCCAGCTTAAAACCGTGTGTTTGACCCCGTCCGAGGAGATGATTTCCGTTTCCGCGGTATGATTCTTCCCGTCCCTGAACGTATCCTGTACCGGACATTTCCGGCAGGGCTCGTCCCGGTTCTTGCAGATACCGAAACAGTATTCTCCGATATGGCGACCGAAATACTCGTTGAACTTCCGGTTGGAATCGGTGATCCGATATTCACTGTCCTGGACGTAAATAAAACAGGGCACCTCGTTAAACAGCTGCTGGTACTTTTCTTCGGATTTTTTGTACTTGAGCTGGAAACAGTGGGTCTCGTTGCAGATATGGTTTTTAAACGCCACCCGCTTCATGGCCCGGTCCACGTACAGTTCCACTGTGGACTCGTCCGCCGGTATGACCATGAAATCCGACACCCCTTTTTTCAGGCACTCGACCCCTGCATCAATATCATGGCTGGATACGGCCGCGATCATATCGGTATCACAGGAAAAATTCTTGACCGAATCCACCGCCTGTAAAACCCTGCTTCCCCCTTTCACTTCCACAATCAGAACCCTGGGTCGATATTCGTTCAGATAATAGGAAAACACTTCCAGGGGTTTTCCTTCCGCCTTTTCGTCATTTTCAATGAATACGCAGTCGTGCCGTTCCCTCAACGGCCGGAACAGCTCTTCGTCGAGCCCGCCCCTGCCGATCACCAGTATGTCCGTTTCCATATTTCACTCACTTTTGTTATTACATAAACTTTACTGTATACCAATAGTTTATGAAAATTTCAAATGTCATATCACTTTGATCCGGGTGCGTTGACTTCAAACAGGTATTGTGGCAGATTGAAAAAGAAATTTCATGCATCCTATAATATTCAAGGTGGAAACATGCCGAATCCAATGCGACAGAACGCCGTGCAGGGTCTGAAAAAAGGAGACTCGTTCACGTTTACCCGAACGTTTTCAAAAGAGGAGACTCTGTCCTTTGGTGACCTGACACGGGATTACAACCCGGTCCACTATGACGAAAGATGGTCGGAGAGCAAAGGGTTCGGCGGTCTTATCTGCCACGGCCTTCTGGTGGGGTCCATGATCTGCGAGTTCGGCGGACAGGTGGGGTGGCTTGCCACCGGTATGAATTTTAAATTCATCAAACCTGTATACTTCACCGACACAGTCACGTGTACCGTGACCCTGACCCGGCTGGAAGAAAACGGCCGGGCGGAAGCCGAAGCCTGTTTTGTCAACGGCAAAGATGAAACAGTCTGCCGTGCCTTTATGACCGGACTGGTTCCGGTGAATCAAGACAGGGAGCTTCTGGACCGGATGGTGAAAGAAGGGGACCCGACCAACAAACTGCACGGTTCATGACACCGCCCTTGCTTCACATCTGAGGCTGCTGAGAATCCGGATCGCCGACGGCCCGGATCACTTCCGTGCATGCGAGGCAGACATTTTGGCAGGCTCCGGGAACATCCCATCGGGTCTTGTCCCGGACACCGACAAAATTGGACACCGACCGGAGTTGCGCAAAAGGAATATGGTACAGATTTGCGGTTTGCGCTGCGGCCGAACCTTCCATGGATTCGGCCAGCGGGGCGAACAGATTGTAGAGAAGGCGTTCGGTTTCCCGGGAAGCGGTGATGGTGGAAACCGTTATGAACGGACCCTTTTGCACTTTTACCTCTGTACCTGAAAAAACGCTTTCAGCTGTTTTGCGTACCGTTTTCGAAAGGTCCGGGTCCGGATAAAAAACTCCCCGGCAGGTTTCCTCTTGCCCTTGAACAAGCGGGAACGGCAGCGGATCAAGCGGACCGGAAGAGGCAGGATTTTCCACACCGGCATGGATGTACACCTCGCGGTCGGCAACCACCACATCCCCGATGCCGAGCCCGGATTTCCGGAACGCTCCGGCAATCCCCATCTGAATGATCAAACCGGGATCGGTCCTTTCGATAAACCGGGTCAGCCGGCTTGCCGTGTTGACCGTTCCGATTCCGGTAATCCCCAGATAGAAGGGAATCGAGTCGATGGAGGCACGGACCAGGGCGTCCCGTGACAAACCGCGTTCCTGCTTCACTGTGGAGAGTTCAAGCAGATCGGCGGCTTCCCTGCGGGTTGCCGCCGCCACAAGGATTTTATCCGGCATGGAGCATGTCTCCGGCCGCCTCGAGGGCAAGCCGGTATACTGCCGGGCCGAACCCCGTGATCTGCCCGGTTACCACATCACAGAGCAAAGACTTGTGCCGGAACGCCTCGCGCTTGTAAATATTGGAAAGATGCACCTCGATCACCGGAATAGCGAGCATGGAAACGGCATCCCGTATCGCCACGCTGGTATGGCTAAAGGCGGCGGCATTGAGTATCACCGCGCCTGCACCCGTCGCAAAAATTCCGTGGAGCTTTTCAACGATCTCTCCCTCGTGGTTGGACTGGAAGGGAATCACTTCGAGCCCCATGGTTTCGCCTGCTGCCGAAAGCTCAGTGGTGATATCCGAGAGCGTCCGGGCCCCGTAGATTTCCGGCTCCCTTTTTCCCAACATGTCAAGGTTGGGCCCGTTGATCACATGGATGATTTTTTCCCGGCTGTTTTTCAACTCTTTTCCCTGACTCGCCGCTTCGGTCAAACTGCGCCCGCCGTTTCAAGACCGCGGTACCCCAGGTCAAACGCCTCAAGGTTCATGTCCGTAAATGCCGGCTTGGTTTTTCTTCGGACAGCCTCTTCCATACTCTGTCTGGAGAACGGAAGAGTGCCGGACTTTAAAAGAGCACCCAGAAGAACGATGTTCATGGTCATGGGATTACCGGCCTGTTTGGCGAGATCCATGGCATCAAAAGCATACAGCCGGGCCGTATTCTCTTCAACAATCCGAAGCACCTCATCGATATCCGGATACACCCCTTTTCCGATGGCCGCGGTAAACGGGGGAAGCGGGTGGGTGTTGGTGATAACGATGGTGTTTTCACTGCACCGGTTGATGGCCCGCAAGGTTTCGCCGGGCTCGAAGCCCAGAAGGATGTCCGCCTGGCCGTCCGATATGATGGTGCTGTCTGCGTCACCGAGAACGAGGGAACTTTCAACTACCCCGCCCCGCTGTGCCATCCCGTGTATTTCACTGAGCCGGACCGGTGTATCCTCGATAAGAGCGGCTTCAGCCAGGACCTTTGACGACAGGAGGTTCCCCTGTCCGCCCACGGCCACAATGATCAGTCTGGTTGTATCCATAGCAGTCTTCACTCCTCCCTTATTCTTTTAGCGGAACAATGGCGTTTTCAGGACATATCTGGGCACAGACCGCGCATCCCACGCAGGTGACCGGATCGATGTTCACCCGTTCGTTTTCGATATAGAATGCCGGACAGGCAATGGAATTGATACAGTCCCTGTGGTCGAGACACTTGTCCGTCACCCGGAACGGCCTGAACTTTTTGAGTTTCAGGCTCTTTGCCAGAAGCGCGCACGGTTCCTGTGAAATAATGACAGACACACCGTCATGCGCCAGGGCCTCTTCAATGATTTCAACGCTCTTGTTCACCTTGAACGGTTTGATCACGGAGACATGCTCAACCCCCAATGAACGGACCAAATTTTCAATAGAGATCCGGTTGTACCCTTCAAGATTCATCCGGGACATGTCCACGCCGGGGTGAGGCTGGTGTCCGGTCATGGCGGTGGTGCCGTTTTCCAGAATCACAAGGGTGATGTTGTGATTGTTGAACACTGCGTCCACAAGTCCGGTGATACCGGAATGGAAAAAGGTGGAGTCCCCGATAAAGGCCACTGCTTTCTTTTCGGTCACTTTGGCGAACCCGCAGGCCGAACTCACCGAAGAGCCCATGCAGATCACATAATCCCCTGTGTTCAGCGGCGGCAGGAAACCCAGGGTGTAACACCCGATGTCCGTGGGGCAGATGATCTCAAGATCCCTGCTCTCGGCCGCCTTTTGCACTTCAAAGAAAGTGGCCCTGTGGGAACATCCGGCACACAGGTTCGGCGGTCTCTGGGGCACTTCAGGGAAAGACGAGGTGTCGATTTTTTTGCCGGGCGTAAACGGCAGATCGAAATACGAGGCGATTTTCTCTTTCACCATTTCCGGATCGAACTCGTACATTCTTGAAAACAGGGTTTCGCCCTTGCCTTTAATCAAAGTAGCGAGCCCCTCTTCCTGGGCAAAGGCCTTGACCGCTTCTTCCATGAACGGCTCTCCCTCTTCGATCACCAGGACCTTGTCACATGATTTCACGAAGGCTTTGATTTTCTTTTCCGGCAGGGGATTGGAAAACCCGATCCGCAGAATCCGGATCTTCTCCCCGGCCGAAAGTTCCTTGACGGCATCGGATGCATAGGCAAAACTTACGCCGTTACAGATGACACCCAGGCGCCCGCCTCCCGTCTCAAAGTTATAACCGCTTTCTTCGGATACGGCGGCCGCCTTGGAAAGATTGTCCAGAAGCCGTGCATGCAGCTTTCTGGATACGGCCGGCACACAGACGTACCGCATGGGATCCCTGCTGAAATCCCCTTTGGTCTGCCTCGGGGTGATGCCGCCGAAATGCACAAGCCCGCTGGAATGGTTGATCCGGGTGGTGGTCCGCAGAATTACAGGCTCTTCAAGCTGTTCGGAAAGCTCGAAAGCATATGCAGCCATTTCCCTGGCCTCGTCCACCGACGATGGTTCCAGGATGGGAATCCCGGCCATTTTGCCGTAATACCGGTTGTCCTGTTCGTTCTGACTGGAAAACATGGACGGGTCATCCGCGCTCACAATCACCAGTCCGCCCTTGACACCCACATAGGCAAGTGTCATCAGGGGATCCGCAGCCACGTTCACCCCCACATGCTTCATCAGGCACATGGTCCTGACCCCGGAGACGGCTGCCGCCGAAGCTACTTCAAGCGCCACCTTCTCGTTGGTGCTGTACTCGAAGTACAGGTCGGTCTCATGGGAAATCTGAAACAGGTTGAGAGAGATCTCAGAGGAGGGGGTGCCCGGGTAAGTAGTGGCAAACGCAACCCCGGCTTCCACAGCCCCCCTTGCAATGGCTTCGTTGCCGAGCAGGATCTCGCTTTGCCCTTTACTGTCCTGTAAAAGTTTATGCATGGCTTCTCCTCGTTTACGTGTAAAGTTTCTCCGCATCCGCCAGGGATGCTGCATATCCCTTGAATCCATGGACGTCTTCACAGGAGTTGATGGAATCCGACGCAAAGAACCCTTCCACCATGGTCTTTTCTCCATGCCGGATAAGCCCCATGAACAATACCGGCACAAGAGAAATCCCGTCTTTTCCTTCCTGTACGGCATTGGCAGGGCGGGACTCTCCCGTGTATACGGCATACAATTCCCTGTTGGCCGGCATTATCTGAACGATTTCAGGATGATGGCCATGGGAATGTGTATGCGAATGGTCGCTGCAGTGATTGCACATTGGTAACACCTCTTTTGAATAATAGTCATATCATCGGCCGCCGATTCGGGGTTTCAGCCTGTTTGCAATCTGTTCCGGTATTCCCGCATCAATGATTTTTCGGGCGGCCGTCCAATTGTCGTACTCTATAAATCTGGGGATAAGAACACGTTCCGCGCTGTCCCAAATTACGTAAGTCGCCAGGATTTCACCTTTTCTTGGCTGGCCCACGCTTCCCACATTAACAATATACCTCCTGTTTTCGTCAAGCGCAACACCCCATTTGGAAACTTCCCGGATTTTTACCGATCCGTACGCAAGTTCATACAGTTCCAGGTAATGGGTATGCCCGGCAAACCCGATCGGTTCGGGCAGTTTCTCCAGGATTGCGGCGATTGCGGCCGGCGGCTCATGGATAATATAGGTAGTGACGGAATCCGGCGGGCAGCCGTGCACGAATCTCAGGCCGTTGTGTACACGCCATGCGGGCATACGGTGGATATCCTCCAGAGACTGCCGGGAAAGCCGTTCTTTATTCACGGCCAGGGCCTTTTTGGCTAACGGGTGAAAAGACCGCAAATAGGCCGGATCCATCAATGCCAGCTCATGATTGCCCATAACCGATTCAATGCCGTACCGCCTCAACAGGTTCATGACCGGTTCCGGGTCCGCACCGTACCCGATGTTGTCCCCCAGGGAAATCACCGTGTCGGCCCGCACCTCTTTTATATCCTCCAGCACCGCCCGGAACGCTTCCAGATTGCCGTGTATGTCCGATATAACCGCAAGCCTCATGAAGACCGCCTTTACATCATCTTTTCGATATCTTCCCTTGAAAAGGAGTACACCGTATTGCAGTGGTGGCAGCGGATCTCAAGCGGGAACTCGCTTTTATCCAGAATGTCTTTCCGGTCCGCTTCCGGAAGCCTTGAGAGATGGCCCTCCATCTTTTCCGCGCTGCACCGGCAAAAAAACGCCACCCTCCTGTCCGACAGAATGACGGGATCAAGGGGTTCAAACTCTTTCAGGACAACCCGGTCGCAGGATTCCTCTCCTGCGAATCTCGACCCCAGGTTGGAAAGAGAGGCCATGGTTTTCTCCGCGTTTTTCAAAAGGTCTTCGTCCGCACCCGGCATGGCCTGCAGAAAAATCCCGCCGGCCCCGAGGAGATCTTCGTTTTCGTCAAAATCCACGCTCAGGTTGAACCCTGCGGGTTTCTGTTCGGATTCAAGGAAATACAGGGCGAGATCCTCTGCAATACTTCCGTATTCCAGGGCCACCTGCCCGGAATACGGAGCTTTTGCATCCTCCAGATACTTGGTTACGGTCAAGATTCCCGCCCCGAAGAGTTGAGAAAGAGATTTCACATTCGAGGGATGTTCCACCTCGATTTTCGGATTTTTCAAAAACCCCCGGACTTCGCCGAACACATTGGCCTCCACGTCCA
>CAYFVA010000077.1:0-9849 GCA_964346265.1 uncultured Desulfobacterales bacterium | reverse complement strand
CTTATAATCAGCAACGGCCGCTCTTTTTCCTTTTCAGGGTATCGATTCACAGGTTCTGTTACAGTTGTCTTTTATTTCCGAGGGCCTTACAGCCCGCTCCATGGCGGCCGGTTCTTCATCGGTCAGAAAATCGAAGTGAGTTGATCTTTTCCCGGCTGGTGGTCAAAGGGTGATGGCCGGAAGGCACGATCAGTTCTGCTTGAGGTGCCTGGCAAGCCGCTGGCGGGAAATGTCCAGCATTTGAGCGGCCATTGATTTGTTGTTTCCGGTTCTCTGCAATGCTTCTTTTATCAGAAGAAGCTGGGCTTCGCTCATGGTGGGAAGTCTGTTGAAATTTTCAAAGGGAGACTCGGTTGAACCGGGGGAATCAGGCGGCTGCATCTGTTGCTCAAATCCGCTGTCATATATATGCTGTGTAAAAGTCTCCAGCGGCATTGTTTTCGATTGAGCCGCACGCACGGCATCATACAAAAGACTTTTCAGTTCCCGGATGTTGCCGGGGAAATCATAGGTGGAAAGCAGCGTCACAAGTTCTTTCGGCAGGGACGGCTTTTGTTTGCCGCAGCTTTCGGCAGCCTGTTCCGTGAAATAATCAAGTAACAGCGGAAGGTCATCGAGCCTCTCTCTCAGCGGAGGCAGATGGATATGGTGTGTTGTCAGCCGATAATACAGATCTTTGCGGAAAACCCCGGATTCTTTCTGCTGTTTTACATTGAGGTTGGTGGCCGCGATAATCCGGGTATTCATTATTTTGGGAACATCCGAGCCGAGCATGAAATACTCGTGTTCCTGCAGAAGCCGCAAAAGTTTGATCTGGGATTCGGGTTTCAAATCTCCGATTTCATCCAGAAACAATGTTCCATCGGATGCCTTTTCGATCAATCCTTCCCGCTTGTTGTCCGCTCCTGTAAAAGCACCTTTGACATGCCCGAAAAGCGTGTCCGAGAAAGTATTGTCATCAATACCGGCCACATTCACAGAGACAAAGTCTCCAGGCAAATCTGCCACATAATGTACCGCCTTTGCCATCAATTCCTTTCCCACGCCGGTTTCACCGGTAATCAGAAGAGGGTGGGGGCTTTTGGCGATCGATTCGGCATACAAAAATAGATTTTTCATGGTTTTGTTTCCGGAGATGAACTCGGAAAATGCCTCCGGATGCGCCAGATCGTTCCATTCCGCCTTCTGCTTCAAAAGCTCGTTTTCATCATAAAGCCTTTTGAGTTCAACCGCCCTTTTGACACCGGAGACCAGGCGGCTGTTTTCTATGGGTTTGACCATGTAGTCGAATGCGTTGTTCTTCATACATTCCACAGCCAGCTCCACTTCCCTGCGTCCGGTAATGATGATCACCGGTATGTGAGGATATTCTTCCGTAAGTTTTGAAAGAAGCTCATCCCCTGATATTTCCGGCATGGAGATGTCCAGGAGGAGTACTGTTACGGGATTTTGGGACACAAACGGCATGACGTCCCGGGCATTGGAGATTTTCACGGTATGGTTGATCCCCTCGGAACGAAGGGCCAGATCAAAACTCTTTAATGCGGACTCTTCATCATCCACAAGAACAACCGGATTTACCGGAAAAAGGCGCTGATTCATAACCTGTCCTCGAGAACGCTGTATACGGTTTTCAGCAATTCGTCCCGGTTCACGGGTTTTTCAAGAATATTTTCATATTCAAGTTCCAGAATTTTTCTCGTTTTTTCTGTGTTGACAAGCCCGGTGATCACGAGAATACGCACCCGGGAAAGCTCGGCATTGTTTCTCAGTATCCGGCAGACTTCATACCCGTCAATGTCCGGCATATGGATGTCCAGTACCAGAAGATCCGGTGGATCCTGACCCATCTGTATCAATGCGTCCGCACCGCTTTCCGCCTCCTTGAAATTAAACCGGCCGGTTCTGCCGAGGATGAGCCGGATGATTTTTCTGGATGCGGGATCATCATCCGCAATCAGAACTTTAACAGGGGAGGCGCTTGAAGACAGGGGCAGAACAACTTGAAAAGCGGCACCCTCTCCCGGCCGGCTGTCCACTTTAATGGTTCCTCCGTGATTCCGGACCGTATTCAGGGATGTGGACAACCCGAGTCCCGTGCCGCCGCTCTGGCGTCTTGTGGTAAAAAACGGGTCCATGATACGGTTCATGTTTTCTTCAAAGATGCCTTTTCCCTGATCTTTGACTTCGATCCGGACGCTGTTGTCGTCCTCTATAAACGCTGATGTGATGGACAGGGACTGGTGTCTTTCCTCAATGGCCTGGCAGGCGTTCTGGATAAGGTTCACTATGACCTGTTCAATGGCCTGCCGGTTTCCCCGGAGGGACGGCAGATTCTCCCCGGGGTCGAAAAAGAAATGGTCGGTGGTGTCGGTGATCAGTTTTCGAGTGAGTCTCACCGCATCCTGTATCACCTGGTTTACATCGATGAAATCCTTGGTATTCCCCTGATCTTTTCCGGCAAAATTCTTTACATCGCTTATGATCTGTTTGATCCGTATGGAGCTTTTCCGGACACCCTCCAGAAGTTCCGGTATCTCTTTGCGCATTTCGGTGTACGGCAGGCCGCCGATGCTGAACTCTCCGTTTTCTTCATAATATGTCTCCAGAATCGGGAGAATGTTCTTGAAAGATTTTTCCAGAAGCTGGGCGTTCAGCAGGATAAAACTGTTGGGATTATTGATTTCGTGGGCCATGCCGGATAACAACACCCCCATGTTGATCATCCTGTCTGCATGGGCGAGTTCAGAATCCATTTTCCTGGTATCGGTGATATCATTGACCCGCACGCTCACGTATTTTTGGATCAAATCCGGGGCCGCCGCCGGGCAGATCGTGACCTGTTCCCGTGTTTGCGGGTCAAGAAGGCCGTTTCTTTCATAACACATGTATTCCGTGTGTTTCAGTGCCTCTTGTACCCTGCAGTTCCCGCAGGGAGCATTTCTTTGCATCAGGGCTTCATAACAGGGGAGGTTCAGAAGTGCGGTTTCCGGGGATGCGCCGTAGTATTTTCGTACGGCGTTATTGGCCATGAGAATTTTCATGTCCCCATCCAGTATGAACATGGGGTCGGGGATCCCTTCGAGAACCGTATTAAGTATTCTCCGGGTTTCCATAACTTCCCCGGGGGCTTTCCAGGGATCGCCTTCCCCGGAGTTCGGTTTTTCATCCATCTTTTACAACCATTTTTCCGTGAATATGCTGTATCTGATCTGTAACAGGGTATCTCATGAACAAAATGAATGCAAATAAATTATTCATAGGGAAGGGATGATTCATGGGGTAGGGCATTACTACTGCACTGAAACCGGGAAAGCGGTTGCCGGAAAACGGAATGTTCTCATGGAGGACTGTCTGAAGAAAAGCAGCCCATATCCGGACGAGGGATCCGGATATGGGCTGAGGAGGTGACAAGGAAATGAATACGAAAGAAGAATTACTGAACCGCTTTTTTTAAAGCGGGTTCAAATGCATCTATGGCCGGCTTCCCATCAAAAGTTTTCACGCCTTTGAGCCATTCTTTGTATTTTTCCGGGTGATTGCTCACCCAATTGAGGCCCGCATCCCTCGGAGAAAGGGTGTTGTCCTCGTGAAGCTGTTTCATGATCTGGTTGATCATGGACACCGGAAAATCGAGATTCCGTAAATACAGGGCGATATTCGGCATGTCTTTTTCAAGACCGACCCTGGTGTTGGTCCATATGGTTGCAGAGCCGTCATTCGCGCCGAACGTTTCAGCCGTGCTGCCGGTGAGATATGTCATGTCGATTCTCTCGTTCATGCTGTGGGGGGCCCAGCCGAGAAACACAATCGGTTTCTTCTCTCTTGCGTAGGACTGGACCTGGGAAAGCATGGCCATCTCGCTTGAGGGAACCAGCTCGAATTTTCCAAGACCGAACATGTCATTGTCGATCATTTTGTGGATAACCTTGTTCCCGTCGTTACCTGCTTCGATACCGTAAATTTTCCATTCCAGTTCTTCTCCGAAGTCTGCAATATCAGAAAAATCTTTCAGGCCCATATCGGTACAGTAACTCGGTACGGCCAGGGTATACTTTGCACCGGGCATGTTCTTGCAGTACTGAATAACCGTACCTTTTTCAAAATATTTGTCTGCAATATTCGCCATGGACGGCATCCAGTTTCCAAGGAAAAAATCGGCATCACCGGTGGAAAGTGCCGCATAGACGATGGGAACGGACATGGTAACATTATCGACTTTGTAGCCCAGATTACTCAGGGTGAATTCGGCGATTTCGGTTTTGATCGTGACCCCGGTCCACCCGACTTTGGCGATTTTGACTTTGTTTGTCTTGTCCGCCGCAGCTGTTGCAATGGATAATAGAATAGACAATGTTACGAAAACAAACAATCGGCTGACTTTTTTGCGCATTAGGTCCTCCATTTTTTTGGTAATAAAAGAATCTTGCCAATTTCTAACAAAACGCTAACACAATACACCAAAATTGATTTGAATGCAAAATTTTTTTGTTCAAATGATCACTCAGGGGTCGGCAAGAAAGGATCTCAGGTTGATTCTGCTGTTTTTCAGGTTCAGTTTTGCACGGATGCGTTCCCTGTGATTGGTGATGGTGCGAACGGAATTGTTCAGTGCGTCTGCGATTTCTTTGTTGGAAAACCCTTGTCTGATCATGGAGGCCACCTGGATTTCTTTGGGGGTAAGGTTGTCTGTCGGATCGGACCATTCCGGGGTAAAAGGAGCGATAAGCGCTTCAAGCTCCTGTTCCAGTGTTTCGGCAATATTCTGTTGTCCAAAGCCGGCCGGGCTGCTCTTCAAATTATGGAGCAACGGGAGTATCAGTGAGTCATAATCGGTTCTCAATCGGTTTTTCATTTCCTTTTTGTCCGCTTCATTCTTTTTGAGCAAAATCCGCATGGCCTCGTTCATGTCTTCAAGTTCGGCCGTTCTTGCCTGGATCTGTTCTTCAAGAAATTCTCCGGCCCTTTTCTGTTCCCGCTCGGACAGTTTCAATTCAGTGATATTGACACACAGGATCGCGACCTGTTTTACAATCCCTGACGCATCCGATATCGGATGGACGAAATTGTCAAAGTATATGCCGTTGTAGAAATCTTTAAACCGGACAGGAGATTTGTGGAATATTGCATGTTCAATATTCTGAAGCCGGAATTTCGCAATTTTTTCCGGCAGAAAATCGTTGATGTTTTTTCCGCCCAGGGGGGTTCCTTCTTTTCCAAATATCCGGCCGGCTGCCGGGTTGGCAAGAATCAATTTCCCGTCGGGTTCCATTAGCATCGCCGGCTGCGGCAGGGTTTCGATAAAAACCTTCAGCGTCTCTTTCTGCTCTTTTAAGCGCTTTTCAGAGATCCTGCGTTCCGTTATATCCCGTATAAGTAGAACAAAACCGATTGTTTCTCCCTCCCGGTTTTTCAACGGGAAAGTACTGGTTTCCCCGGGGAAGACGGAACCGTGTTTTTTCCTGTAGTCCACTGTTTTTAAAGAAGGTTGGCCTGGAAAAGGGATTTTCAGAATGGTTTCCAATTGTCTGTATGCTTTGCTGTCAGGGCATATGATGCCCGGGTCCCGGTTCAGAATGTCCTTTGGCTGATAGCCGAAAAGCTCGGTGAATGCGGGATTGCAGTCGATGATGGACCGCTCGGGGGTGAAAACGACAATGGCATCCCGTATACTCTCGAACAGATTTCTGTACTTTTCCTTTTGTTCCTGTAATTGCTTTTCCTGGAGTTTCTGGTGGGTGATATCCATCAAAAGGCCGGTAAAATTACTATTTCCATTTTTCTGTGTATGGGGTTTGAAAAAGCACCGGATGTATTTTGTTTCTGCGCTGCCGGCAAGGATGCGAAGTTCATGAATCCAGGGATGTCCGTTACGGGCGGCTTCTTTCATGGTTGACCACATGGTGTCATAATCGGATGGATGAATGGACGGAAAGAGTGTGTTGCAGGTTTTCAGATCATGTAGAGAGCGGTTGAACAATTCGCCGGCTTTTTCATTGACAAACCGGACCGCGGCTGAACCGTCTTTCAGGAGAGTGAACTGGTACACGGCGCCGGATGTCCAGCTCAGGATGTCCAGAAACTGGTTTTCCGTCTCTGTTAAAGACCCTTTTGCAAGTTTGTTCTCCGTTATATCCCGGCTGATGTGGATTACCCCGGTAATGGTCCAGTTCTCCGCCCGATGGGGATAATAGTTGATTTCCATGTACCGGTCTCCCAGGACGGGGGATTTTATCCATTTATGGTACCGGATCGGTACTTGTTCCTGCATGCATGCATCGATCTTTGCCTTGACAGTTGTATTGAACAGTTCTTCTCCGATAATGTGGGCCACTTTACTGCCGAGAATCCGTTCTTTCGGACATCCCCACAGCATTTCATAGCCCTGGTTGACAAGGGTGTAGGTATAGTCGGCGTCAATTACCGCCATCGGCTCGAGTCCGTGTGAAAGCATGGTTTCATTGAGTCTGAGGACGTCTTCGAGATGTTTCTGTTCAGTAATATCCGTCATGGACATGTACAGATCATGTCCGGTGTTTTCCGTGTCCGGCTGAGCGATGATTTCACTCCTGATCTGTAAACTGGGGGAATCGGTTTTTTTCAGTTTTACATCGACTGTTTGTTTTTCCACGGACCGGATTGATTTTTCCACTGCCTCATAAAAAACAGATACCCACTCCGGTTCGATAAAATCAGTGAACGAACGGCAGGAAATTTTCTCTTCTTCGCTTGTAAGAAGTGCTGCCGCAGACCTGTTTACATGTTTGATATCAAGGTTTTCGAAAAGGACAATGTAAGCGGTGGGGGCGTTTTCATAAAACAGCCGGTATTCATCGAAAACAGCACTCGACTCCGGCTTTTTTTGTTCAGGCTCGCCACCCCCTGTTTCAGGTGATGTCGCAGGGAAATGTTCCTTGTCCATTGCATCCCTTTGTTTCTGCTCCGTCTGAGGAGCTTCGGATTCCGGACCGGATAAACCGGGATTACAGGAATACGAATACCACATGATCCTGTGGCAGGACAACCAATTATTTATAACTTTTCCGACTTGTTTTATCCCACCTTTTCCGTGAAAATAATTGACCTTGCATGAAAACGTTACTATAACTGTTGCGTATGACGGATGAATATTATATGAAATTGGCCCTGGAACAGGCGCAAAAAGCAGGGCATCTGGATGAAGTGCCTGTGGGGGCCGTTGTGGTGTCCAAAGCCGGAGAAATTCTCGGGTGGGGCCACAATCGGCCGATATCTGCATGCGACCCCACATGCCATGCGGAGATGGAAGCCATACGGACGGCCGCACGGGCCGTTGGAAATTACAGATTGCAGGACACCGTGTTGTATGTCACCCTTGAACCTTGTATCATGTGTATGGCGGCTGTCATCCATGCCCGGATCAAACGGGTCGTGTTCGGGGCGGAGGATCCCAAATGGGGCGGAGCCGGATCTGTTATGGATCTGGCGGCCGGTGCCGGGCTCAACCACGAGGTGGAAGTAAGGCAGGGAGTAATGAGGGAAGAGACATCTCAAATTTTAAAAAATTTTTTTAAAAATAAAAGGAGCAGAACGTGTCAAACACAGTAGTTGTCGGAACCCAGTGGGGAGATGAGGGAAAAGGAAAGGTCGTTGATCTGTTGAGCGAGTATGCCGATCACGTGGTCCGGTTCCAGGGGGGAAACAATGCAGGCCACACCATGGTCGTACAGGGCAGGGAAATCATCAGTCACCTGGTCCCCTCCGGGATTATTCAGAAAAAGAAATGCTTTATCGGAAACGGGGTCGTGGTGGATCCCATGGTGCTTATCGAAGAAGTGGATTACCTCAATGAAAACGGGATCGACGCCTCCCCGAATATGTTAAAAGTCAGTGACCGGGCTCATATGATCATGCCGTACCACAAGCGCATCGACAATGCCAGGGAAGTGAAAAAGGGAAAAGGAAAAATCGGCACCACCGGAAGGGGCATTGGTCCCTGTTACGAAGACAAGGCCACCAGGAGAGGCATTCGATTCGCGGACCTTTTGGAGGAGAAGCTTTTTGTGGAGAAGGTGAGAGCCATCCTGGAAGAGAAAAACTTTTATCTTCAAACGTATTTCAATGAAGACCCGGTTGACCCGGAAAAGGTGATCGACCGATTCAGTGAGGTCAAGGAGCGCCTGATTCCCTATATCGATGATGTTTCCGTGCTGCTGTACGAAGGGACCCGGGCGGGCAGAAAAATTCTTTTCGAAGGGGCGCAGGGCACCCATCTGGATGTGGAACACGGTACCTATCCGTTTGTCACTTCTTCCAATACCGTTTCCGGTAACGCCGCCTGCGGCGCCGGGCTCGGCCCCAACCACCTGCATGAGATCCTGGGAATCGTGAAAGCATACACCACCCGGGTCGGGCAGGGGCCGTTTCCCACCGAGTTGTTCGACGCAGTCGGAGAAAAACTCCAGGAAAAGGGAAACGAATTCGGAGCCACCACGGGAAGACAAAGAAGATGCGGGTGGCTGGACGCCGTGATGCTGAAAAACGCAGTCCGGCTGAACAGTCTGACAGGAATCGCCATCACCAAGCTGGATGTTCTGGACGAGCTCGAAGAGATATGTATCTGCACCGGATATGAATACAAGGGAGAGGTGCTCAAGGATTTTCCGGCAAGTATCGAGATATTGAGCAACTTACAGCCGGTATATGAAACCATGCCCGGATGGAAGAAGGACACGTCCGGCGCCCGGACGTACAATGAGCTTCCGGAAAAGACAAAAGAGTATCTGAAAAGAATCGAAGAGATCACCGAGGTTACAATCAAGCTCATATCCGTGGGTCCGGGAAGAGAATCGACCATCATAAAAGACAACCTTTTTCATTGACAATGAAAAAAAAAGGGCGTATTTTGTCCACCGATTCAATACTGCTGTCGGGGCGTGGCTCAGTCTGGTAGAGCACAGCGTTCGGGACGCTGGGGTCGAGTGTTCGAATCACTCCGCCCCGACCAGCTTTCAGAAGATTTTCCGAAAAAATCTGGCTCATCCGGGAAATGCCGGGATCAACTGAAATTTCCGGAAAGTTGATGTAATCCTCAAGCACATCGGCCGTACCGGCGGCGCGACGAGAATGG
The DNA here is from genome assembly GCA_964346265.1 of uncultured Desulfobacterales bacterium. GTDB lineage: Bacteria > Desulfobacterota > Desulfobacteria > Desulfobacterales > Desulfobacteraceae > JAIPEK01. Next base: position 740 of record CAYFVA010000077.1, on the reverse strand, counting down.
GGCCCTGATTACCCCTGTCAGAGTCACGCCGCCGCAGACGACCGGTGGCGGTTTCTTACTAACCGTGTGCTGTCCTGTCTTCAATATTTCATGGCAAAAGTTCCCTGCAAACGGAAACCCGCTTTGCCTAAGAAAGGATCGGCTACTCCGCAGTATGGAGTCCGTGGGCTTTTCGGAACTTGTTCCATTCTTTCTTCTCAACAAGCCCGTTCTGATCCAGATCCACGGAGTTGAACACCTTGCCGTGTTCCTTCCTGTTCGGAAAGTGCTCTTTGAATTCCGGCAAGTTCACCTTGTCATCCCGGTTTTTATCCATATCGGAAAAGCGGGCATTGAAACCGGCAGGTTCAGGCAGGTCTTTTCCGTGAAACTTTTCTTTTTTGTGATATGGTTCCATGCCCTGGTGCATTTTTTTAAAGCGGTTCCATTCCTCATGGCTCAGGGTGCCGTCCCGGTCCTTGTCCAATGTATTGAACGACTTTTCAGTGGAGGTGGGGAAGCGGTTTTTGAACTCTTCAAAAGTCAACGAATTGTTCCCGTCTGAATCCAGGTCGTTGAAATGCATGTCCATCATCATGCCTGAACCGGAATGACCTTTTTCCGTCCGGTTTTGCTTTGTATTGTATTCACCCGCCTGTACTGCGGCAAGTGAGCCGATAAAAAAAACAGTTGTGATAAACAGTAAAATAAAACGATGTGTCATGGGATATTCTCCTCTATGTTTTTGTTTCCCGGCGGTT
>CAYFVA010000076.1:2326-10063 GCA_964346265.1 uncultured Desulfobacterales bacterium | reverse complement strand
GTTTTCAGCGATTTGCTCCGGCCACCCTGGCTTCCTCAAATGTGAGAATGTCCGCCAGAACCCGGGTGGCGGCATCGATCAGTTCAAATGCAAGTGCCGCTCCCGTTCCTTCCCCGAGCCTCAGTCCCATGTCCAGAATCGGCTCGATCCCGAGTCTCTCGTGCATAAACCGGTGGCCTGCTTCCACGGACCGGTGGCTTGCAAACAGGTATTGCCTGGCTTCAGGCGCGAGTTCACATGCGATCAGGGCGCCAGCGGTGGATATCAGTCCATCGCATACCACCGGTATGCCGTTTGCCGCCGCCCCGATCACAAGACCGGCAAGACCGCCGATCTCGAATCCCCCCACTTTGGACAAAACTCCGATCGGATCCGCCGGATCCACTCTGTTCACCTCCAGTCCTTTTTGGATCACCCGGATTTTATTTTCCAGCATCCTGTCATCGATGCCGGTACCCCGGCCGGTGAGTTTTTCCGGGTGGATGCCGGAAAAGGCGGCAATCACTGCAGAAGACGGGGTTGTGTTGCCGATCCCCATGTCGCCGGTGCCGAGAATGTCCACAGGCCCTTTTTCCAAAAGTTCCTCCACGATCTCGATCCCTGCCGTGATGGCTTGTTCCGCTTCCCGTCTCGACATGGCCGGTCCCTTGACAAAGTTGTCCGTGCCTTTGCGGACTTTTTTGTGAAAGATCGGAAGGTCCGGGTCAAAATCATGATTGACCCCGAAATCGGCCACCCGGACATCGGCTCCTGCATGCCGGGCCAGGACATTGATGGATGCGCCTCCGTTCACAAAGTTTTCCACCATCTGCGGGGTCACTTCCTGTGGGAAGAGGGACACGCCTTCTTGTACGACCCCGTGATCACCGGCGCAGGTCACGACCACTTTACTGTCAAGCCTCACGTCAAGGGTTCCCTTGATGGCCGCCATTCCGGCACTGATGGTCTCCAGCATCCCAAGGCTTCCGGCGGGCCTGGCCTGGGAGGCAAGTCTTTCAAGCGCCTTCTGTTCCGTGTTGTCGTTTGTCTGTGAAATTTTGGAAATGGTTTCTTTCATTTTGTTCATATGGTCTCCCCTGGAAATTCCTGTATCTTTCTGTGATACAGTTTTTAAAAATATTCATGGCTTTTGCCTGAATACCCGACGGCCCCGGTTTCCTTCAGACATAAAAAAACCGGAACCGACAGGTGTGTGTCAGCCCCGGGATTTGCCATCTCCCTGGGAAGATTCATAGTGCACGGCAGGTCTTCTGACTTGCGGATCATCCATTTCCCTGCGCCTTCCCACAGACCTTGAAACAAATGGCCTGCAGTGGCGTAATTGCAGGGAATGTCCCCGAATACAGCGGCGGGACCGTCCCGGATTCTCACCGGGTTCCCTTTTACGGCTTTTTCAAGCCGCCCTGCACTGTCTCCATATTTTCACCTTAAATACTATGAACCGGTTCCCTCTGTCAATTGAAAAAAACGGTTGCAGCCCTTCAATCAGGCGGGTCAATAGAAATCGGCTGATTTGTAAATTCGGCCACTTCTGTTTTGATCCGTTCACGGCCTGAAATCAGGATGTCGTTGTGGCCGGTATTGTCTAATTCAATGAGACTTGCTTTTCCCTTGAAGTTGGCAATCTGCTCCCTGGCAAACCGGATGGGAATGATGGTGTCGTTTTTGCCGTGAAAGGCGATTACCGGAATATTCACGCTTTCGGCCCACTTTCCGGCAGGGAACCGGTTTCTGGTCAAAAGCCGGACCGGCAGAAAGGGGTAATGGGCGGCTGCCACATCCACTATCGACGTGTAGGGCGAGATCAGGATCAGCCCGGCCGCTTCTCCTTCTGCGGCAAGATGTGTGGCCACGCCGGTTCCCAGAGACTCGCCGGCAAGATAGGTGGGAACAGGAGTCGAAAGTTCGTTTTGCAGATGGTGCAGAAGCTGCATTGCCTCATCAAGGATTATCTGTTGCCCGGGTTTTTTTGAATCTCCTCCATAGCCGGGATATTCAAAGACCACAAGGTCGGCGGCAAGGTCTTTGAACATTTGGATGAAGTACATCCGGTCGCAGGCGCATCCGGCATTCCCGTGAAAGAAAATCATCCGGAAAGACGGGTTTTCGACTTTCCGGACGTAATACCGGCAGCTGTCCGCCCGGACCGCTTCAACGCCCAGGTCATCAGCTTCCGGGCAGTCTCCGAATTTCCCTGACGGAAAAAACATCATTTTTTCTTCAAAAAAATAGGCCAGAACAACAATCAGGGAGTAGGCTGCAATGCATGTAATGATAATCTTGAAAATAATCGTTCCCATCGGATCAACCCCCTTGTTTCAAGAAGCAGCAATGAAAGAATTCAATACAGCGTGTATTTCACAAACCTTCCGTCCAGACCGCCCAGGCGCAGTTCTTTTTTCCATGACGGTTTGAGCGAGACGCTCTTGATAAACCCGGGGTCGCCGAAATAGACGTAGGCATCGGATCCCTTGCATTTCTGCTTGAAAAAATCCCCGAGCGACTTGTAAAATCGCTTCAGATCGGTCTCTTTTCCCATGCGGATGCCGTAGGGCGGATTGGTCATGATCACCATATTGTGGAACGGCCCTGCATGTTTCAGGTCCTGTTTTTGAATATCCACCCGGTTGCCGTAATGAAGCCCCATCAGGTTGGTTTTTGACGCATTCACCGCCTCTTCGGAAATGTCACCGCCTGAAATAAGTCCTTCAGGGGTTTGAGTGATCCCTGAATCGGCTTCTGCTTTCACGCTCTCCCAGGTTGACTCGTTGTAGTCCGGCAACTTCAGGAAACCGAATTTTTTCCGGAAAACACCGGCCGGGATTCTGCTGTTGTGCATCAATGCTTCACACAAAATCGTGCCGGAGCCGCACATGGGATCGTGGAGCCGGGTGGTGCCGTCCCACCCGGACAGCCGGATCATGGCGGCGGCCACGGTTTCCTGCATGGGTGCGGAAACGGTTTCCTCCCGGTATCCTCTTCTGTGCAGAGCCCCTCCGGACGCGTCAATACTGATGTCTGCAGTATCATCTTTCACATGAAGGTTGATGACAAGATCGGGATCATCCGTGTCCACATTGGGTCTTTTGCCGGCCCGGTCCGAGAAGTAGTCCACAATGGCATCCTTGACCCGGTAGGCTGCGAATTTGGAATGGGTGATCCCGCTGTTGGATACGTTGGCCACCACGGCAAACGTGTTCTTCGGGGCAAGGAATTGTTCCCATTTGATCGTTTTTATATTTTTGTACAGCTGGTCCGTATCTTTGCAGCCGAAGGTTTTCAGAGGGGCAAGAACCCGGGAGACAAGTCTGGACATGTAGTTGATTTTGTAAAAGGTTCTCTGGTCTGCATTGAACCGGATGCCTCTGAACCGTTCAGTGACGTTCCAAGCGCCGAGCTGCCTGAGTTCATCCGCCGCCTCTTTTTTGACGGATTCGGACACCTGCGCAAAGTAGACGGACTCTTTTTCATACATATATTCAAGAACACTCTGTCTTCTTTTTCTGCCAACCCCTTTCTGGAGAATGGCGCCGGATCGGTTCTGCATTGTTCAGTTTCCCTGCTGTTCTTCTGTTCTGTAAGATCCGATTGTAAGGATTTGGGCGATATTGGCCTGAGGGTCCAAGACCGGTTCAATGAGGCCGGCAGGACTTGTCATGAGGGTGGAGATGCCGGGGCCGTGGCCGGCGAGCCTGCAGTCGCTGTGGACCACGATACCGATGGTGACGGCCCCTTTGACGAATGCTCTGCCAAAGGAATTGTCATGGTCCATGATGGCCACAAAATCGCCGAACCGCATTTGGTCGAGCTTGTATGCCGCCACTGTTTCCGGATCACTGGTCATGACATCGTAATCCCCGGCCGCGGTGTGGGCGGCGCCCACGCCGGAGCCCATGCACTGGGGAGGAACTTTCGTGGTGACAGGCACCCGGAGCGTTCCGTCTTTTGTGGTTTCAAGGGCCATCTTGCCCAGAAGGTCCGGGTCGAGGTTAAAGAGCCGGACGTCTGGAAAGTCGGTCAGGCAAAGTCCCTGGCCCCTGGCCGTCACCTGGATCCGGTCGTCATAGCTCAGCTGTTCCAACGCGGACTGCTCAAAATCGATCATGATGTGCTCGGAGCCGCCGTGATGGCCGGTGACCACGCCGGAACTCCCCTTGGCTTCTCCGGAGATGATTTTGGCCCGGTTGCCGACGCACGAATACAGCTGCAGGGAGTTGTTGGGGAACTCCATGAATTTTTCCGCGTTTGCGGTACAGCTCACCCCCGGTTCCACATGGTCGCCGGCAATGCCGAATGCCGGATCCCCGACTTTTATATTCAGGGTGATTCCGCCGATGGACGGCAGAATAAACGGATTGCCTTTCAGATCCACGTTCCAGCCCTTTTTCACCCGGGGCATGCCAGGTTTGCATTCCAGGAGAAACTGGACAATGGATGTTTCATTGGTTTCAAGCATGCTGCCTCCGAATGACTCAAACGTCAAACTCTCTGTTGTTCAAAAGGTACTATATGCACGAATTGACAGGATGTGTAAAGTGAAATGTGAGCAGGGGAACACAAATAAAAGAGCCCGCCCCTTGAAGGGACGGGCTCTGGTCTGTCTACAACGTCAGGTTCGGGTGAACCTTAGTTGGCAACCGCCTTGGCAGCAGCTATCCACGCGTTGTATTTGCCGCTGTTTTTCTCGATCCATTCGGTGACATGTCTTTCAATGTCTTCCTCGTCGTCCTCGCCCTGGAACATCCTGTTGTTCTGGGCTGCAATGTCATTAAACGGAACTGACATCAGAGAAAACAGAGTCTCTGCTGCGGGGTTGTTTTGCATGAACTTTTTGTTTGCCACAACACGGATATCGTTGGCAACAAAACCCATCTTGCAGGGATCGGTTGCCGTTCCGGTCAGGCCTTCAGCCACCATGGCATCCTCAAATCCCTTCTGTCCCTCCATGGGAACGATTTCCGGAACATTGATCCAGACCACGTCCTTGCCGGGTTTGAGCTTGTACACGGTCCAGTTCGGAGTCCAGGTATAGAAGAATATCGGATCGCCTTCATTGTATCTTGCGATCGCGTCCCCCATGCTGGCGCTGTATCCGGCCTTGATCAGGTTGATGTGGTCTCTCAGGTTATACGCGTCCATGTGGTGAGAGATGGTTTTCTCACAACCCCATCCCGGAGGACAGGCCGTAAGATCAGCCTTTCCATCTCCGTTGTCATCAAAGGCCTTTTTGACCTCGTCCCGCTTGAAGTCGTCAAGGGACTTGATGTCGTATTTTTCCGCATGTTCCTTGGATATAAGGTATCCCTGGACAGCGCCGGCCTTTACAACCGTACCGGCCATAACGGCCTTCTCGTCAAAATTTTCAGGCAGAAATGAGTTATGGAGCGGGAACCATCCATTGGCCCAGTAGTCCAGATCACCCAGTGCCAGTGACTGGTAAAACATGGCGCCTCCCATGTTTTTCGGATCTTCGACTTTGTATCCGATATCTTCAAGGGCTCTGGAATACAGGGCTTCAAGAAAATATCCAGTGGTCCAGGTCGCCCTTCCGGGTGTAACCGTTGTGCCCTTACCGGGAAGGTCCGCGGCAAAGGAGCCTGACGCCATCAGCAACACCGTTAGGATGATGGCTGTAAGTGTGGATGTTCGTAGCAAGTGTTTCATGAGTAACCTCCTGTTGTTGTGTTATAAAATAAAAGCGGTAAATCCACTTTTCTATGTCTGTGATTCCCCCAGTGCCTGGGTGACCCTGTCGAGTACCATGGCCATGAGCACAATGCTCAAACCGCCGATACCGGCAAGCCCGACCTGGAGACTGTTAAGGCCTTCAAAAACCGGCACACCGAGTCCGCCCGCACCGATGAGCGACGCGATGACAACCATTGACAAAGACAGCATGATGGTCTGGTTGAGACCCGCCATGATGGTTTTCATGGCCAGCGGAACCTGTACTTTCCAGAGCACCTGTCTTTTGGTGGCGCCGAACGAATAGGTGGCCTCGATCAGTTCCGGATGCACCTGGCGGATTCCCAGGTTGGTCAGCCGGATGATGGGCGGCATGGAAAAGATGATGGTCGCGATGACTCCGGCCACGGTGCCGATGCTGAACAGCATCACGACCGGCACAAGGTACACGAATGCAGGAGTGGTCTGCATGGCATCCAGGACCGGCCGCAGCCCGGATGCGAAGTTGTCGCTGCGCGAGGACAGAATACCGAGCGGAATTCCGATGAGGATACAGACGACAACGGCGCTGATCACCATGGCAAGCGTGGTCATGGTTTCCGGCCACAGACCGAGAAAACCGATGAACATAAGGGCAAGAAAGGAGAACAATGCAACTTTCCAGCTTGCCACCTTCCAGGCGAACAGGGCCACAGCCAGGATTATAATAATGCCGGGAACCCACTGGAGAAATCCGTTGATTCCGTTAAGCAGAAGCTCCACGGGCATTTTGATGGCCTGAAACTGGGGTCTGAAGTTCGAAACGAGCCATGTAACACCTATTGCTATCCAATCGTCAAGCGGTATTGTATATCTGAATATATCCAACAATTTATCATCCTCCTGTATTTGTTTTTATGCTTCCCGTCTTAATGTGCTCAGGAACCTTCTTCTTGATATGGTCCCCTTGTAAACGCCGTCTGAATCCACCACGGGAACGGGGCACTCGTAATTGGTGACATATTCGAGTACATCCTGAAGTGATGAATTGTTCGGCACCGCCTTGATATCTTTAATATATAAGTTCTCAAGATCCGGATCCGTGTCAGGGTTCTCCTTGAGGGCCTGTTCAATAGAATCGGCAGAGACCACGCCGAGGAATTTGTGCTGCTTGTCCAGGACATATATGAAATCCCGGTCGTACTCGATCATTCTTTCCCTTGCAGCCCTGAGTCCGGCGCTGTGCTTGACGAATGTCACCTGTGTCTCCCTCACGATATCCGAGGCGCTCAAAACGTTTGTGGGATCCACCCCGCGGAAGAATGCTTTTACATATTCGTCCGCCGGGTTCTTGAGGATATCTTCCGGCGTTCCGATCTGGACGATCCGGCCGCCTTCCATCATGGCGATCCGGTCCCCGATTCTCATGGCCTCGTCAAGGTCATGGGAGATAAAGATTACGCTTCTGGATACGTTTTGCTGCAGTTTAAGCAGCTCGTCCTGCATCTCCGTACGGATCAGGGGGTCGAGTGCGGAAAACGCCTCGTCCATCAGCATGATGTCCGGGTCCACAGCCAGTCCCCTTGCAAGCCCCACACGCTGCTGCATGCCGCCGGACAGCTCTTTGGGGTAACTGTTGGCCACGGCCTTGAGCCCGACCTGTTCTATGGCGGCCATGGCGCGTTCGTTCCGTGTGTTTTCGTCGAACCCGGAAAGCTCCATACCGAAGGCTGCATTCTGAAGTACCGTCATATGCGGCATCAGAGCGAATGACTGGAACACCATGCTCATGTAGTCCCGGCGCATTTTTACCAGTTCCTCCATGCTCATGGTGGTAATCTCGCTGCCCTCCACGAAAACTTTCCCCGAGGTCGGCTCGATCAGCCGGTTGAGCATCCGGACAAGGGTGGACTTTCCGGATCCGGAAAGCCCCATGATAACAAAGACCTCTCCTTCATATACCGAAAAAGTGGCGTCCTGTACTCCAATGGTAAGTCCGGTTTCCTCGTACACTTCATCCTTTGTTTTTCCCTGCCTGATGAGTTCAAATGCGCGTTCCGGGTTCTCCCCGAA
>CAYFVA010000076.1:0-2226 GCA_964346265.1 uncultured Desulfobacterales bacterium | reverse complement strand
CCTTTGTTTTTCCCTGCCTGATGAGTTCAAATGCGCGTTCCGGGTTCTCCCCGAATATCTTGTACACATTTTCCGCCCTCAGTCGCTCCTTCCTCTCGGTCAACGGCTTCTCCTTCGTGTTTGTTAAGTTTTCACCCATAATGATTCCCTTCAAAGCGATTATAAGTGTTAGGCCTTAATATTCTTTCATTAGCCCGGTAATCTGCTCCACCGCCCGGGTCAAGTAATCTACTTCATTCTGATTGAGCTTTGTAAAGTTGTGCCGGATTTTTTTCTCAAATGGATCAGGAAGGGAACGACCGATTTCCTCGCCTTTTTCCGTAAGGCTGATCAGATTGATCCGTCTGTCGTCTTTGGCCCTGATACGTTTGACAAGCCCCTTTTTTTCAAGGCGGTCTATGACTCCCGTAATATTGGACGGAGTGACATAGAGTTTGCGGCTCAGCTCTGCGGATGACAGGGTGCCGCTCATGACAAGGTTCCGTACCACCCCGCTCTGGGACAGAGTCAGGTCGTATTTCCGGCTCTTTGCATGGGGGTGTATATAGGCAACACGCACAAGCTCCTGTATCGATCCCACCAGGGTGTTCAACGCATTGTCTTTGTTGTTTTTCATTAAAAACGTCCCGGATAAAATTTCAAAACTGAATCTATAGCATACTAATAATACACACAGCGTTTGTCAACATCTAAATTATAAAATTGTAAAATATTAATGTATGAATAATGTAGATGTTGATGGAAATTCCGTAAGAGAAGAAATTTGAAGACCGGCGAGCGGATTTTGATTTTCAAATAAAAGGAAATGTGTCACCCTGTCGGTATAAGGCCGACGGAAAAACAAGGCAAGTCCCATGAAGGAATTATTTATTTCCGAGGGCCTTATTTATCTCCCACGGCTTGAAACAATTTTAGGAGACTCTGTAGATGGCGTATGACATTCTGATCCGGAACGGCACTCTGCTTCCCATGGCCCCGGGTGGTGCCGGGGTGGTGGAAAAGGGGTATATCTCGGTTAAAAACGGCAGGATCGAAAAGATGGGGCAGGGAGATCCTCCTGACACGTACCTGGATGGGGCGCTTGTGATCGATGCAGCCTCCGGGGTTGTGATGCCCGGTCTTGTGAACTGCCACACCCACCTTCCCATGTCCATGTTCCGGGGACTTGCGGATGATCTGCCCCTGGACGTCTGGCTCAATGAGCATATCTTCCCGGCGGAAGCCGAACGTGTGAATCCGGATTCCGTGAAACAATTCAGTGCACATTCGGTAAAAGAAATGCTTCTTTCCGGCACCACCTGCTGCTGTGACGGGTATTTTCTGGAACAGAGCGTGGCCGGGGCTGTTCTCGAATCCGGGATCCGGGCCGTTCTCGGTCACGGGGTCATTGATTTTCCCGCCCCCGGAGTACCGGATCCCGCGGACAACGTTGATGCCGCGGCCCGCTTCGCCCGGAACCTTGCAGGCCGCTCTTCAAAGGTGTATCCGTCCATATTCTGCCATTCCCCGTATACCTGTTCGGAGCAAACCCTTGTGAATGCCAAAAGGGCTGCAGACGAACAGGAGATTCTTTTCCAGATTCATGCGGCAGAGACTGAGCAGGAAAACAGTCAGGCGGCCGGGAACAGCGACCGATCCGTTATTGCGTACCTGGACCGGATCGGGGTGCTGGATCAGAACACCCTTCTGGTCCATGCGGTGTGGTTGGATGACAGGGATATGGCAATCATCGCCGACCGCGGATGCCCCGTGGTTCACTGCGCCCAGAGCAACATGAAGCTTGCATCCGGTGTCGCGCCGGTGCCCCGTATGCTGGAAGCCGGCATCACCGTCGGGATGGGAACGGACGGGTGTGCCAGCAACAACAACCTCGATCTTCTGGAGGAAATGGATACCGTGGCCAAGCTCCACAAGTGCGCAAATTCGGATCCTTGCGCCGCAAATGCGGAAACCGTTTTGAAAATGGCCACCATAGAAGGAGCGAAAGCGCTGGGCATCGGGGATATCACAGGATCACTGGAAGAGGGGAAGCGTGCGGATATGATCCTGGTGGATACTCAAAGGCCGCACCTGGTGCCGGTTTACAATCCTTTTTCCATGCTGGTGTATACGGCCCGGGGATCGGATGTGACCCACGTGATCGTTGATGGTATCGTCCGGGTTAAAGATTCGGTTTTACAGCAGTGAACACGTTGAATTTAAGGTCCAGCTCCACCTGATAATCCG
>CAYFVA010000075.1:0-10200 GCA_964346265.1 uncultured Desulfobacterales bacterium | reverse complement strand
GCGCCAGCCCCCGGGCGCCCCCGCCTCCGAGAACCAATGCGACGGTCGGTTTTTTCTTCACTGCCAGCCTCTTCTTCTTTTTTGTTTTTGATGATAAGGCGTTTACAGAATAAATAGCAACTCTTATGCCAACCTGTCAACATGACCCCAAAGAATCATATCATACCAAAATGAAAGAATATCATGAAAATACAGGGAATCTTGAAGAAAAGCGGGTGTTTCAATGAAGGAAACCTGTTTCATAAAATGTTTCTCCGGAAAATCCGGTTCAATGCCCTTCACCGGCTGCCGTCTTCACGGCTTTGAGTTTTTTCATTTGACATGGCAGGAGCACGGGGATACAGTATTTGATTGATTGGCCACATAGGGAAATGAATCCGCCCCCCTGCGCTGGGCAAAGGAAACGGGCACCGCATTTCGTATGGAATCCCCGGAGTTTACTGTTCAAATTTTTGAGGCAGCATGAAAACAGATTGCATTTTTCGGCTGAATATTGCATAAAAGGTATAAAAATCAACTGAATCGAATGGCATATGTATTCAAGTATAAAGCATGGAAGTTTCATAGTTGTTCTCTTCGTTGCCGTGGTCATGAGTATGGCCCGGGCGGGAACATGCGCCGCCTTTTCGGCAGACGCGGGTATGAGCCCCTGCGGAAAAAGACTCCCGCTGGAAAACGGCGGAATCATACCCGCTCCCGGAACATGTCATTTGGCGTTCTGTGCAAACGGCCGGGGATATTGGATTTCCTTGTACGATACTTCCTTCCAGCGCCCCAATGGGGAAAAGCGTAATTTTGTCTTTTTCCCGGCGGATCCCTCTGCCCCGGATACTGCCGATGCATTCGGTTTTTCAGCCGCCTGCAGGTCTGCATTAAAACAGCCCTTGACATTCCGCCCTCCGTCTTTGTTTATCCTTTACCGCACCTTTATCTGTTAAGCATTTCCTCTTGCCGGAACAAGAGTCAGGTGCATCTTGTTGTGGTATTTTTCAGACTTTGCGCTTTTCGTACATGAAACTTGGAACTGTTACCATTCAAAGAAAAGGATGACGATATGCTCGACCAATTTTTTATAACCGTGAACCAACTGATGACAGGCGGCCTGATTGCCGGTGCTGCAGGCGCTTTTGTCTGGGGTATGATCAGCGTGCTGTTTTCTCCCTGCCATCTGGCCTCCATCCCCCTGATCGTGGCCTATGTGGGCGGCCAGCAGTCGGCTGTGAACCCGAAACGGGCCGGGTGGTATGCCGGGGCCTTTTCCCTGGGACTGTTTGTCACCATTGCAGCGGTGGGTATCGTTTGCGCCATGCTGGGCCGCATGCTGGGAGATGTGGGCATATGGCTCCAGGTGGCCGTGGGGGCGATTCTGATCTGGGTGGCCCTCGGCATGATGGGAGTCCAGGCATGCAGCATGTCAGGCGGACTGCTGTACCGGCTCAATCTACGGGGTGTCCACGGGGCTTTCGGCCTGGGTCTGGCCTACGGAATTCTGTCCGGTTCATGCACATTCGGCTTTATTGCGCCGATTCTGGCCATTGTAACCGTACAGCAGGAAGTTTTCGCCGGCTCCGTGATGATGCTGCTTTTTGCCCTGGGCCACTGCCTGCCGATTGTTTTTGCAGGAAGCTCGGCCGCGGCGGTCCGCAAGCTCACCGAAAGTGCTGCATGGCTGGGGGCCGGCGTGTGGTTCCGCAAAGGTGCGGGGGCGGTCATCGGACTGCTCGGGATCTATTTTGTTATCGGTTCGTTTACAGGTACTATCTGACGCGGATGTAATAAAAAGGAGACAAGATGTATTATTCAATAAGGCGTAAACAACTCGGAACAGCTTTCAGCATCCTTGCAGTTCTGTTTCTTTTGATCGGATTTTCCGCGAAAACAGGGGTTTGTCGATCCTCCGGCCAAACAGTTGATCAAAGGTACCCCGGCCTTGTAAGCGGTATATTGAAAAACGCCCGCCTTGAATCCATGGATGAAAAGTTTCTGCTCAAATCGGACATGGTCACCATCCGTCGGGGCGAGCTCACCGGAATGCTGTCGGGTCTGGATGACCGGACCCGCTCCCAAATAAAAAAAAATCTGCTCTTTGTACTTGAACAGGAAGCTGTCCGGAAAATTCTGTTAAATGAAGCCAAAAAGGCGGGAATCGCAACAAAAGACATGGATAAGAAAGAGATCGTTCAAACGTTTTTCGATCACAAAACAGAAACAGTAACAGTAACGGAAAAAGAGGCCCGTGACTTCTACCGAAACAACAGGGAGATGGTGGGCGAAAGGCCGTTTGAAAAAGTCAGGGAAGCTGTCCGCGATTATCTTCTGGAAAGAAAAAAAAAGCAGTTCGTTGTAACCTATATCCGGAAACTGGTTGCGGATATAGACCTTGAAGTGAATGAAAAATGGGTGGCTGAACAGCGTCGTATCGTCATGGACAACCCGGTGGACAAAGCCCGTAACTCCGGACTGCCGACAATGGTTGAATTCGGTGCGGACGGGTGTGTGCCGTGTGATATGATGCAGCCCATCCTCGAGCAGATGCGTAAAGATTTCCCGGACAGGCTCAACGTGGAGTTTGTTCACGTGGGAAAAGAGCAGATGATGGCCGCCCGGTTCGGCGTCGAATCCATTCCTGTACAAGTGTTTTATGATAAAGACGGCAAAGAGGTGTACCGGCATACCGGGTTTCTGGCCAAAGAGAAAGTTTACAGCCAGTTGGCTGATATGGGATTGGAGCCATCGGCTGAGGCCGGCGCAGGAGGGTCGGCTGAGAAAAAAGAAGGTCTGCGATCCGCAAAAGTGTTCACCATCGGCAGCGGACCGGTTGAAATTTTGCTTTATACGGACTATTTCTGTCCCCCATGCCGGGACATTGAACCCTACCTTGAGATAACTCTGGCCAAACTCGTATCTTCAGGAGCAAAAGTGACATTTGTGGATGCGGCTTTCAACCGGAAGTCTTCTTTGTTTTCCCGCTATTTTCTTTATGCCGCCAAGGCGGCCTCTTCACCGGAATCGGTCATACATGCCCGCAGTGTGCTGTTCCGGCTGGCGGAAAAAGACGAAGTGGAAACCGAACAGGAAATGCGCAAGGCTCTGAAAGAAAACGAGGTGGCGATTGATTCTTTCGATACACAGCCGTTGATGACGCAATGGATGGAGCTGTTGGAGAAACACGGCCTCCGCACCACGCCCACCTGCGTAATCATCAAACCCGGAGAAAAAGTGGAAAAACACAGTGGTAGTATAGAGATACCAAAGGCCATGGACCGTCTGCTTGAGGAAATGTCCCCGGACCAATAAAAAGCTTTGAATCCGAACAAGCCCGGGAAAACGGGACGGCAATTTGCCGGGCCACTGCCCTTGACAATCGGTGATTATTTGGTTATTATGCCAAATAGGAAAATGGAGGTGCAATGAATCAACACATAAAAGACCGATATGAGGCAAGGGCCTCTATAATGAAGGCTCTCGGCCATCCGACCCGGCTGTTTATCGTGGACGAGCTCCACAGGCAGGAGCGATGCGTGTGCGAGTTGACTGATATGATAGGCGCGGATACTTCCACCATTTCCAAACACCTGTCCATTTTGAAAAAGGCCGGGATTGTGGATTTTGAAAAGCGCGGCACCCAGGTGCACTATCGATTGGCCGCTCCGTGCGTGCTCGGATTTTTCCGCTGTCTTGAGGACATGGTTCGGGTCAATGTCCAGCGTCAGCTGTACAGCCTGCAGGGCGATGAGGTTGAGTAGGAAAATACCGGCAAACGAAAGCCGGCAAGAACATTACAGGCAAAGGAGCCGATCATGCTTTTGAAAAACTATACAAAGGAAATTTTCCGTTCCAAGTGCAATACCGAGGCCCAGAGCCTGCACTGCTTTGCCCACCTGGAGCAGGATGTTTCAAAAGTGATCCCCTATCTGAACGCCGAGCTGGAGGGAGACTCTTTTACCAGGGATCCGCCGTCGGTAACCTTTAAGGCCCACGGCAAACTGATTACCGTGCATCCGGACAAGATCGCAGTGAATGCACTCAAGGATGAAGTTGAGGCGGAAAAGATCTGTGAGTGGCTGCGCAAAGAGATAAATTCCATCTGGGAAAGGCGGGATGAAATTGAGCCGAAATTTTCGGCCCGTACCAGGCCGCAGCTTATCAATATTCTCAAACTTCTGCCGAATCGGGCCGATTGTGCAAAAGAGTGCGGCAGTCCGACATGCATGGTGCTGGCAAGCCTTGTGGTGGAAGGGGCCGCATCTCCTGAAGACTGTCCCCATGTGGAGCAGGAGAATCTGGATTTGATGCAGGAATATCTGTCCCGGTTCGAAATGGATGTGTAGAAAAAGAACAGAATAAGGATTTGTCGACTATAACCGGATACGAAGAGAGAGGAGAGTTATGAATATAAAGGAACGATATAAATTATTGATTCTGGCGGCAATTTTTCTCGTAGCATACTATGTGCCCTGGAATCACGAAATCATTCGCCAGGCCGGCCTGGAGGCCTTTATGATGCTCAGGGAATACGCCCGGGAGCACGTGTTGACATGCCTGATTCCGGCATTTTTTATTGCAGGCGCCATTGCGGTATTCGTGTCCCAGGCCTCTGTGATCAAATACTTCGGTGCCCAGGCCAACAAGCTGCTTTCGTATTCAGTGGCGTCGGTCTCGGGTACGATTCTTGCCGTATGTTCGTGCACCGTGCTGCCTCTTTTTGCAGGGATTTATGCACGAGGGGCGGGTATCGGGCCGGCAACGGCCTTTCTCTACTCCGGTCCGGCCATCAATGTCCTGGCCATTGTCTTTACCGCCCGTGTACTGGGCTGGCAGCTGGGCCTGGCTAGGGCCATCGGGGCCATATTCTTTGCCGCTGTTATCGGACTTTCCATGCATTTTATCTTCCGCAAAGAAGATGAGCAACGGTCGGCCGGACAGATGCATCTGCCGGAGGAGGAAGAAAAGGGCCGTTCACTTTTGCAGGAAGGGCTGTACATGCTCGTTCTGGTGCTTATCCTTATCTTTGCCGCCTTTGCAGGACCTGGAGAGGATGCAGCCGCACTGTGGCGAACCATCTTCCAGATCAAGTGGTTTGTTACGGCCGGGTTGCTCGTGATCCTGGGATTCATGCTCAAGGCCTGGTTCAAGCGCGAGGAACTGGGTGAGTGGGTGGATTCCACCTGGGGCTTTATGAAGCAGATTTTTCCGCTGCTCTTTGCCGGAGTTCTTTTTGCAGGGTTTTTCCTGGGCCGTCCCGGGAATCCGGCACTGATTCCGGAGCACTTCGTGGCCGAGCTGGTGGGGGGCAATTCCATCTGGGCCAATTTGTTCGCAGCCCTGGCATCGGCCTTGATGTACTTTGCCACTCTGACCGAGGTCCCCATTCTGCAGGGGCTGATCGGGTCCGGCATGGGCCAGGGTCCCGCCCTGACAATGCTTTTGGCAGGCCCGGCCCTGTCACTTCCCAACCTGATCGTTATCGGCAGTGTCATGGGCTGGAAAAAAACGTCTACTTTTGCAGGTCTTATTGTCGTCCTGTCCACGATTGTGGGCATGACCTACGGGACCTTTTTTGTATAAAACCGTTAACACAGTAAAACAAACAAGGAGAGAATCATGGAGATTAAAGTACTCGGACCGGGATGTCCCAAGTGTCAACAAACAGAACAGACAGTCATGGACGCCCTGCAGGAAGCCGGGGTCGCGGCAGATGTGGAGAAAGTAACCGGAACCATGGAAATCGCCAAATACGGGGTGTTTGGTACCCCTGCCGTGGTGGTGGACGGAGAAGTCAAATCGGTGGGTAAGATTCCTTCCAAAGAGGACATTAAAAGCTGGATTCAAAAGAGCTGAACAGCTGAAAAGCTGAACGGAAATTAAAGGAGAATAAATGACGGATAACGATAAGGACAGTGAAACTTCTCCGGATGAAAAGCCCCGCCCGGAATCATCTTTAAACGCTCCGGGCGGGCGGTCCCCCGGAAAATCGGCCTGGATCGCGGTCATTTTTATTGCCGTGGTTCTGGGCCTTGGGGGCCTTGTCTGGTATCAAGCCGGGAACAAGGAACCCGGGCCGGATTCGTCGTCTTCCAGGGAGCCTGTTCCGCTAGAGGCCGACCAGGACCGGGATCAGGACCGGAAATCCGAAGATAAAGAGTTTTCCGCTGATACCGTCCTGGCAACGGTCAATCAGGAGAAAATCAGAGTAGAGGATCTCAATGGCCTGTTGAACACGATTCCGGAATCCCAGCGTAAAAACTATGAAAAGGACAGGCCGGCGCTTCTCGAATTGGTAATCAAGCGGACCGTTCTGCTTCAGAAGGCGGAACAACAGGATGCGGCAACCACAACCCAGTCCCAAAATGCGGAGGATGGAACGGCAAAGGAAAAGGCAGAGGACGAAAGAATCAGTGAGCTTCTTTCAGGGACAGTCTTGAACGATGTTCAGGTGCAAGAGCAGGAGTTGCGCCGTTTTTATGAGGAAAATAAAGAACAGATGCCCAAGGATAGTTCCTTTGAACAAGTGAAAGGGCAGATTCAAAATTACGTGCTGCAGATGAAACAGCAGCAAGCCATTGACGATTATATCACCGGTTTGATGGATAAGGCCTCCATCACAAGAAACCAGGACTGGATCGACACCCGGAAAGCCTCCATGGCGGATAATCCACTGGCCCGTGCCTTACAGACGAACCGGCCTGTCCTGGCGGATTTCGGAAGAGGTTCCTGCGTCCCCTGCAAGATGATGGAGCCTATTCTTGAAGAGCTGCAGAAGAAGTACAAGGGGAAGGCCGAGATCCTGATCCTGGATGTGGGCGAGTATCCGGTTCTTACAAGGGAGTCGGGCATCCGGGCTATTCCCACCCAGATCTTTTATGATGCGGCCGGCAACGAAGTCAAGCGTCATCAGGGGTTCATGGATAAAGAGAGTATCGTTAAAGAACTTGAAAAACTATAACAGCTGTAACAAAAGTCGTTTATAAAGGTTTCAACGCAAATGAAAACTTTTCTTTTTAAACACACAATCCGGCAGTCTCCTCTGCGACAATCCTTATGGCAGGTCCCCGCTCTTTTGGTGATTGCCTTGCTTCTGGCTTTGGGCATCAACCACTTGCGGTCCGACGGGATTCCGCTTCATGGAAACTGGTCTGCGGAAAACCGGTTTTCGGATGAATCGGGGGCCAGCATTGTGATTTCCCTTGACCGGGCCGCAAAGTTGTTTGAGGAAAACAATGCCGCCTTTGTGGATGCGCGGTCGGAAAGTCAATACAAAGAAGGTCATATCCAAGGGGCCGTGAATATCCCCTGGCAAAAGGTCGATCAGTTTTTTATGGACGCGTACGACCGTTTGGATGCGGCACAGGTGATCATTACCTATTGCGACGGGGAAACCTGTGATTTGAGCCATGAACTGGCCCTGTTTCTCAAGGAAATGGGCCTTGACAACGTCCATGTACTGGTTAACGGCTGGACGGTCTGGAAGGAGGCCGGGTTGCCGGTAAATGTCGGCGGATGACACTCCTGTGGACCACAAAATGCTCACAGGACGGTAATCTTTACCTGTAAGTTGATATGGATCTTTCATCACGGAAAGATCCGAATGAATAAGGAATTTTCATCACGGGAAGACAGAAATGCCTGAAAATACGCTTATAAACAGTGATTCAAGAGTTACGAAAGTTGTCTATCATGTCCTGCGCCTGCTGCTGGGGGCCGTCTTTCTCTATGCGAGTTATGATAAGATTCTTAACCCGGACGCTTTTGCCGAGGCGGTTTACAATTATCAGATTCTGCCGGACGGTCTTGTCAACCTGGCGGCCCTGGTGCTGCCCTGGCTGGAACTGTTTCTGGGGCTGTTTCTGATTGCCGGTATCTGGCTGCCTGGGGCAACAATCACCAGTACCGTTTTACTGGGTTTGTTCATCAGCGCCCTGATATTTAACCAGGTCCGGGGACTTGATGTCCATTGCGGATGTTTTTCCACAGACACGAGTGAAGGCCCGGCAGGCGCGTTGACGGTTATGCGGGATCTGTTCTTTTGGGCAGTGTCGATCTTTCTGACTTTTTGGGTTTTTCTGATAAAGCCCCGGGAACAGGAGCCGGATGCGGCAAAATAAAAAAGCGTTGTGAAACCACTTCCTGAAGCGATGTATTGGATCATTCCAGTGAAAAGGAGAAAAGAACATGATTCCACGTATATTGTCCATTTTGATTGCTCTTTGTATAACGGCCGCACCTCTTTTCGTACGGGCCGCCGACCAGGGGGGAGAACCTGAAGCTCTGCTTCCTGAAACCGTATATGAGTTTCAGCCGGTAGTGGAAGGCAGCGAGGTGGTGCATGAATTTGTCATTCAAAATCGCGGCCGGGCCGAATTGTCGGTCCTGAAACTGAAATCCGGATGAGGGTGTACAGCTGCCACAAGCACGAAAGCGATCCCTCCCGGGCAGGAGGGACGAATTAAAGTCAAGTTCAGCACCAGCGGATACGGTGGAAGAACAGTCAAAGAAAGCGTTCGAATTAAAACCAATGATCCGGATCAACCCTGGCTGCAGGTGGCTTTGAAAGGACGGGTGGAAAAGTTCGCCCGGATACGGCCGGAACGGATCAATCTCAGGGGAGAGGCGGGCGAGACACTTGCAGCTGAAGTGGAGATTACCCCGAGGCCGGAATATCCGTTCACCATAAGAAGCGTCAGAGCCAAAAAAGGGTATTTTATAAAATACGAATTGATCAGGCGATGCACTGATGGTCAAAAAAGCTGTCTGATACGGGTGGAGAATATGAAGAAGGATAGGGGACGGTATGTGGATGCCCTTTTTATTGAAACGGACAGCCGGATCAAGCGTCAAATTTCCATTTACGTGATGGGGAGGATAAACTGAGAAAAACAATTTGAAAACATCGCGCAAACTGAAAAATGGATTTCAAACAACAGGGAAACAAAAAGCCGGCAGTCCCGGGCAATGCCATTGGAAGGATTTCCCGTCTGAATGCCATCGTTTCGCAAAATAGATGGTTTGACATGACGGTCATGAAACCGGAATGACAAAAACACGTCAATGTTCCCATGGCTGCCCTGGATACCCGGGCACGAAACGGTTCCGAATCGGTGTATGGTCTACAACATCTGAATAAGGATTCTGGACGATGGGGGGTGTACGAAATTTTTTGCCATTTTTTCATCCATACTTATCTTTATAGACAGGACGATATTCGGGCGGTTTGGAAGAAGGAAAACCGAGTGAAGCGCTATTGAAACCCCATGGAACCAAAGGAGGCAGAAATGACGGCCACAGAAAACAAAACACCGGAATCCGTTTTATGGATGATTGATCTTTCCGCTCCTCCTGAAACGGCGTTTAAACACATTGAAGCATACAAAGAAGGCGGAAGCGAAATCCACATATTTTATGTGGGAGCGGACGCCAGCATGCACCCCGGCTGGTACGGGGAATTCAAATCCGGGCATGCGGAAAAGATTCACGAAAAAGCGAGCAAGGCTGCAGGAAAACGGCTGGACCGGATCTGTGAAAAATACCTTTCCGGATGCCCCTACTACATCCGCCACAGCTATGCAGGAGATCCGGTGGATGAACTCATGGGCCTTGTGGAAAAGGAAGGGTTCGATCTGGCGGTTTTCTCGGTTAAGGCGGAAGGGGATACGGATCTCGCCCGCCTGAGGCACGCTTTGGAAAACCACACCGACGTACCGGTGAAAATCATCGCATAACATTTCGACAACTCCTTCTCCGCCGGTCTGACGTCAAATGTTTCAGATCGGCGGGAAGGTCCTGCATCACTTTTCTGTTCCCTGATCAGACGTTGGATTTTGCGATTTGCAGGGTTTTACACGCTCGGCTTGGAAACTGTAAATAAGGGTTTCTATTCTCCTGCAATTCATTTAGTATTGACACTGAATGGACGGGAAAAAGGAAAGGAGGCCCCATGAACTCGGCAAAACCGGCACCTTGTCAATTTCATTGAAAGCATTGGGCATTGAACCGCAATAAGGACGGACGGAGGTGTTCTTGACACCCTTTGTTCCTGTCTGCTACAGTTTTGAAACAACAATTTTATTCAGGGGCAATCCCTGTCGGCAGGTGGATCATGAACGATTTTTATTCCTATCCAAAAGAGGGCAGAATCATTGCGGCCCACACCATTGACAACAGCAAACTTGAAGGCAAAATTAATGTGGCGGGACGGACCAC
>CAYFVA010000074.1:7656-10253 GCA_964346265.1 uncultured Desulfobacterales bacterium | reverse complement strand
CCCCGGGCAAGGGCGGGTTTGAGCATGTTGGATGCGTCCACGGACCCTTCCGAAGCCCCGGCTCCGACAACAGTATGAAGCTCGTCAATGAACAGGACAATTTCTCCTTCAGCGGATTCGATTTCTTTTAACACCGCTTTGAAGCGCTCCTCAAATTCGCCTCTGTATTTTGCTCCGGCCAGGAGGGCACCGATATCAAGGGCAATGATCCGCCGGTTTTTAAGACTTTCAGATACATCCCCTTCCACTACACGGTGGGCGAGCCCTTCCACAACCGCAGTCTTTCCGACACCGGGCTCACCGATTAAAACAGGATTGTTCTTCCGTCGTCTGGACAAAACCTGCGCCAGCCGCCTGATTTCCTCATCCCGACCGATAACCGGGTCAAGTTTCCCCAGTCTGGCAAGATGTGTCAGATCCTTACCGTATTTTTCCAGTGCCTGGTATTTGTCCTCCGGGTTCTGGTCCTCGATTCTCTGGCTCCCCCGGATTTCCTTTAACACCTTGAGTACGGCGTCTCTTGTAATACCATGGGATTGGAGAATCTTCCCGGCTGAATCGTTCAGATCACACATGGCAATGACCAGATGGTCCACGCTCACATACTGGTCCTTCATCTTGTCGGCTTCTTTGAAGGCATTGTCCAGAAGCTTTTTTGAGTTTCCGGACAAATAAATATCCGATGTACCCGTTACTTGGACAAGTTTTTCAACTTCCTCTGCCACATCCTTTTTTATCTGTTCCGGGTTTCCCGCGACCTGATTTATAATTGATACAGCGATGCTGTCAGGGACATCCGTCATGGCCTTTAAAAAATGAATCGGTTCTATGGCCTGGTTGTTATTCCGGGATGCGCACTCATAACTGTTCTGTACGGTTTCCTGTGCTTTTAGCGTCATTTTGTCGAAATTCATGCACACATCTCCTTTTATGAGTTTTTGTTTATTATTACAAATGATAATGCAGATCCGGTGGATGTCAATCGTGCCGTATGATAAAAATGAATGACCGCGGAAAAACCGGCTGACAAGGACTGGCGGTCTGCCTGGTACCGGGATGGGAAAAAACATGTCAGTGTTTCTTTTGTCACCCAAAGAAACCCGAAGAAAAGCCCGGAATGTGAAACCGCCGGTCAATCAATGCAGGGGAGACACATACAAGCCGTATAAACAAACAGAAATATCAGGATACAAGCTGCCGGGTTTTTCGGATGGCAGAATCAATCTGGCCGTCCGGAACGTCAAACTGGGCAAGGCCGAGCCTGATCAAAAGCGAGTAAATCTGGTGATCCTCCAGATCCGGCTGCAATCGGAGGCAATCTTCGAGAACCGCATTGACACACGCGTGTAAAGCAACCGTCCGGACCCGGATTTCATGATTTGTAAAATAGAGGCCCGCATCTTCCAGAAGGGATTTTACAACAAAATGCTTTTGCTCGATGATGTATTCCGTAACAAGACGGGACTGAAATGCTGCAAAGTAAATGTTTTTCCTTGACCGGTTGTTCATGAAAATAATCACCTGTAAAGCGATGGAAACGGAAAACTTCAAAAGAGGGTTATCCAGCCCGGAAGTGATTTCCTCGGACGTCTGGTTGATCTGCTCCAGAATGTCTTTGTATATGGACAGCAGGATTTCCTCTTTGGTTTTAAAGAAATTGTACAGACTGCCGGTGGAGATTCCGGTTTCGGTTAAAATGTCCCGCACGGAGGTGTTGTCATACCCGTTTTGAATGAAAAGTTTTCTGGAGATGTCCGTGATTTTCTGAATTTTTTCAGAACTGTTTTTGTTGCGTGTCATCTTGAAACGCCCGTTTTAAAAGGATTTCCGGCTTTTTAGAACGTGTTCTGTTTTCACTCCATGGCCTTGGTTGTTCGTTTTGAAACGCGTTCTAAAATGTGTTCGGGTTTTTACAGAACATACTTTAGAACATGTTCTAAAGTGATGCAAGCATTATATGCTAATGGATGTTTTTTTCCTATCGATACAGAGAAATTTATCGGTGTTTTTCGATTTGGTTGTGTGGTGAAAAAACAGGGAGATTTGCTGCGCTGGGGAAAACGTCAAAAAGACAAAGCCGGTGAAGAGTCTGGGCTGCAAATACGCATATCCGCACCCCTTTACCGGCTGATGGATTTTTATCCGTGCAGAGGGGTGCCCGTGGCCTTTAATCCGGCTTCCAGCATGATCTCTGCCAGTGTGGGATGGGCATGGATCGTATGCGCCAGATCGTGTGCGGTTACCCCTTTGTTGACGGCAAGGGTTCCTTCAGCAATAAGATCGGTGGCATGGGGGCCGGTGATGTGCACGCCAAGGATTTTTTTGGTTTCTTTTTCCGTGATCAGGGTGGCCTCTCCTGCGATCTCTCCGATGGCCTGTGCCTTGCCGAGGCTTCTGAAGTTTACGCTGTACCGCTCCACCTCCAGCCCTTTTTCTTTTGCAGCCGATTCCGTGAGCCCTACGTTTCCGATTTCCGGCATGGTGAAGATGGCGCCGGGAACCGCATTGTAATGCATTTGGGTTTCAACTCCCATGGCGTTGTCAGCAGCCACCATTCCCTCGTGGGAGGCCACATGGGCCAGCATGACTTTTTCCGG
>CAYFVA010000074.1:5268-7556 GCA_964346265.1 uncultured Desulfobacterales bacterium | reverse complement strand
TGTCAGTCCTTTCTCCGAGGATTCGGCGCTTTCCACCACCTTATCCACAATGAACTTGATTTTCCTCTTTTTCATCTCCCGCTGGATGATTTTGGAGCAGGATTCGTCCACCGCCGGCAATGGCAGCAATCGGGACATGGCTTCTACAACGGTGACATCGGCCCCGAGGGAGGATAAAATGAATGCGAACTCGCAGCCGATCACGCCGCCGCCGACAATGGTAATGGATGAAGGGACGGATTCAAGGGAGAGAAGATCGTCACTGGACAGAATGTTTGTATGGTCAAACGGAAATGCATCTATATTGAGCGGTTTGGTGCCCACGGCCAGGATGAGCTTGTCGTATTCCACTTCCCGGGTGCCGCCCTCGTTCAGCTGAACTTCCACCCGGCCCGTATCCTTGATATATCCTCTTCCCCTTTCAATGGTCACCCCCCGGTTCATAAGCAGGGATTCAATTCCCTTTCTCTGGGCGGCGAGTACTTCTTCCTTGTGTTTCATCAGTGCGGACATATCCACGCTCATGTTCCCGTCCACCCTGATGCCGAACGTATGGGCTTTTTGCAGTTTCAGCAACAGTTCGCTTGAATGCTTCATGATTTTGGAGGGTATGCAGCCCCAGTTCAGACAGGTGCCCCCCAGGTTCTCTTTTTCGATCAAGGTTACATCCGCTCCGAGCAATGCAGCCTTTAACGCTGCAACGTATCCGCCGGGGCCGCCGCCTATAACAGTAATTCTTGCGCTCATAACATACCCTTTCAGTGAATTGAAGTCTTCCTCTTACATCAATGTTTATATCACACGATTAATTCACAAAAAATTTGATTTTTCATTAATTTTTTGTGAATTTATTTGACATTACCATTATTTGGTTGTAATTTTCAAGTATATTAAATCAATTTTGACCTTTTCCGCAATTACAACGTAAATCATGGAGTGTACATGAAAATTGATGAGATTAATATCGAAATTATCAGAGAACTGAAATTCGGAAAACAGTCTTTTAAAAGAATTGCAGACAAACTTTCCATTACCGAAAACACGGTGAGAACCCGAGTGAAAAGACTCACTGAAAACGGGGTACTCGATATCTGCGGCCTGATTGATCCGTCCGCCCTGCCCGGTCATCGGGTTGTTATGATCGGAATCAAGCTTTCTGAAATGAATATCGTTGATAAAGGCGAGGAAATCAGCAGGCTCAGAGGGGTTATTTCCGCCAGTGTGGTCACGGGCCGGTACGACATAATGGCCATTGTGCTGTTCAAGGAAGGATTCGGGCTTCTTGAATTTTATACGGAAGAAATTTCCAATATTGACGGCATCAATTACGTGGAAACGTTTGTGATTTATAAATCCTACAATCTGAAAGTACCGTATATCCATTAGTTACAAGATTATCAATCCACAAATTCGGGGGAAAGAAAAATGGGACAGGAACTGAAAACAACACCCCTCAACGGGTGGCACAGGGCTGCAGGGGCAAACATGGCCGACTTCGGCGGCTATGACATGCCCCTTTGGTACGAAACCGGTGTGAAAAACGAACACCTCGGCGTGCTCAAATCCGCAGGAATTTTTGATACCAGTCACATGGCCTGTATTGCGGTGACGGGCAAAGATGCGTTCGACCTTCTGCAGCTTTGTTTTACAAGGGATATCAGCTCGCTTGCCGACGGCAGGTGTGTGTATGGCGCATTCCTGAACGAACAAGGGCACAGCATGGATGACGCCATTGTGTATAAGTTCGGAGCAGGCGATTACATGATCTGTGTCAACTCCGGTATGGGCCCGGATATTTCCGGCCATCTCGCCGCGCACAGTGAGAATATGGATGCCCATATACAGGATTGGACCGACCAGGTGGCCAAAATGGATGTCCAGGGGAAAAATTCCGCCAAAATCCTTTCAAAGGTTCTCAAGGACCCGGATTCCGTATTTGCAAAAATGCCCTACTTTTCATTTAAAGGACGGGCCGATGGAGAGTCTGACACCCTTCTTGCCGACAGCACACCGATCCTCCTTTCAAGATCCGGATACACCGGAGAGTTCGGGTTTGAGATTTTTATCTCCCCGGATGCCGTTGTCAAGTTGTGGAAAGATATACTGGAGGCGGGAGAAGAATATGGCATTACCGCCTGCGGCCTTGGTTCAAGGGATTCTCTCAGGGCCGGAGCCGTGCTTCCCCTTTCCCACCAGGACATAGGAGACTGGAAGTTCATCAACCACCCCTGGGACTTCGCCCTTCCCTACAACGAAGACCGCAGTGGATTCACAAAGGAATTTGTCGG
>CAYFVA010000074.1:0-5168 GCA_964346265.1 uncultured Desulfobacterales bacterium | reverse complement strand
AAAAGGGGGTATTATGAAAGAGTTACAGGATTTGAACCTGCCGGAAGAACTGAAGTACACCAAGGACCATGAGTGGGCGAAACAGGAAAACGGCAACGTCAGAATGGGGATAGATGACTACGCCCAGGACCAGCTTGGCGAGATCGTGTTTGTGGAAATGCCTGAAGTCGGAGACACGTTCTCCCAGGGAG
Organism: uncultured Desulfobacterales bacterium; assembly: GCA_964346265.1. Classification (GTDB taxonomy): domain Bacteria; phylum Desulfobacterota; class Desulfobacteria; order Desulfobacterales; family Desulfobacteraceae; genus JAIPEK01. The sequence goes on along the minus strand of CAYFVA010000074.1, from coordinate 4,977 downwards.
ATGAAATGGGCAGTCTCGAATCCGTGAAAGCGGTATCCGAGTGCTATGCACCGGTTTCCGGAGAAGTGGTACAAGTCAATGAAGAGCTTGAGGATTCCCCCGAGCTTGTGAACCAGTCCTGTTATGATAACGGCTGGATTGTTGAAATCAAGCCGGATGATGTTTCCGAGCTGGAAAACCTTATGGACAAAAAGGCATACTATGACATGCTGAAAGGATGATTCCCATGCGATATCTTCCCCATACCCAGGACGACATCGACAGTATGCTGAAAAAAATCGGAAAGTCCTCTATTGATTCCATTTTTGACAGCATACCGGACAAACTGAAAACCAAAGAGCCCCTGGATCTTCCCGAAGCCCTCACCGAGTGGGAACTGGACGATCACATGCACAACGTGGAGCAGTCGATCACCGCGTCCGGCCTTTGTACCTATTTCATCGGTGCCGGCAGTTATGATCACTATATCCCCCATGCGGTCAAGTACCTGGTGTCAAGGTCCGAGTTCATGACCGCTTACACCCCTTACCAGCCTGAAGTCAGCCAGGGAACCCTCCAGGGAATTTATGAGTTCCAGACCATGATCACCCGGCTGACCGGAATGGATGTGGCCACAGCTTCTCACTATGATTGCGGGACGGCCCTTGCCGAGGCTCTTTTGATCGCTCTTAAAAAGAAAAAGAAGAAAAAAGTCGCGGTCTCGGCGCTGATTCATCCGGCCCATAAACAGATTATCAACACCTATCTGAACCCGGCCGGGTATGAAATGCTCGAAATTCCGTTTGATGAAAACGGGCAGACCGACTTTTCAAAGGTTCCGGATGACGAGATTGCGGGAATTGCCGTCCAGTCTCCCAATTTTTTCGGCAACATTGAAAAGATGGAACAGGCGAAAAAGGCCTGTGACGAGAAAAAAATCTTCTTTGTCGCCTCTTTCACTGAAGCTCTCTCTTTAGGTCTTCTCAAACCGCCGGGAAGCTTTGGCGCCGATCTTGTTGCAGGAGAGGGCCAGAGTTTCGGTCTTGCCAAATCATTCGGAGGCCCTGGACTCGGACTCCTTGCAGGTACCAACAAACAGATGAGAAACCTGCCCGGACGACTTGTGGGAAAAACAAAGGACACCAACGGGGACAGGGGATACGTGCTGACGCTGGCCACCCGGGAACAGCATATCCGGAGAGAAAAAGCCTCTTCCAACATATGCTCCAACAACGGCCTCAATGCCCTGACCGCAGCCATGTACCTTGCATCCGTCGGGAAAACCGGAATTCGGGAAATCGCCCAGCAGAACCATGATAAAGCCGTGTACCTGAGAAAGAAACTCTCTGAAGCCGGATTCACCTTCCCGTTTGAAACCCCGTTTTTCAACGAGTTCATTGCCAAAGCGCCCGAAGGGTTCGTTGAAACCAGAAAACGGCTGATCGAAGACCGGTGTATTTATGCGGGGCTGGACATTGGACAGTATTTTCCCGATTTCAAAGACCATTACCTCTTTTGCGCCACCGAAAAAGTGAAAAAAGAGGATATGGACAACCTTGCATTGGAGGTGAAAGCATTATGAATCATCCAGGAACATCCGGACTGATTTTCAGGGAACCCGAGCTCTGGGAAAAAAGCAGGGCCGGAAGGTGCGCGGTCTCCATTCCCAAAAGCGACGTGGAAACAACGCCCCTGAACGAAGAGTTTACCCGTGACGACGTAGATCTGCCGGAGCTTTATGAAGTCGACATGGTCCGCCATTATACCCGTCTTTCCCAGTGGAACTTCGGCATTGATTCGGGCATGTATCCCCTGGGATCATGCACCATGAAATACAACCCCAAAACCAACGAGGCGCAGGCATCAAGAGATGCCCTTGCTTCGGTCCATCCCCTGGCAGGAGAGCCCTACACCCAGGGAGCTTTGAAACTGATGTACGATCTGGAGCGGCAGCTGTCCGCCATTACCGGATATGAGGCAGTCACCCTGCAGCCGGCAGCCGGCGCCCACGGGGAACTTGCCGGCATGCTGATCATCCACAAATACCATGAAAAGAACAACAACCAGCGCAGCAAGGTCATCATTCCGGACACGGCCCACGGCACCAATCCGGCGAGCGTGACCCTGTGCGGGTATGAAGCGGTGAATATCGATTCGGGCAAAGAGGGCATCCTCACCCCGGAAGCCGTGGAAGCGGTCATGGATGAAGATACCGCCGGTATCATGGTCACGAACCCCAACACCCTGGGTTTGTTTGAACAGAATATCAGGGAAATAGCCGATATCGTTCACGCCAAGGGCGGACTGGTATACGGGGACGGGGCCAACATGAACGCCATCATGGGCATTGTCAAACCGGCGGACATCGGTATTGACGTGATGCATCTGAACCTTCACAAGACATTCTCCACGCCCCACGGCGGCGGAGGACCCGGCTCCGGTCCCGTCGGGGTGACCAAAGCCCTGGAGTCGTTCCTTCCCGTTCCGATCGTGGAGAAAAACGGAGAGAATTACACCCTGACCTGTGACCGGCCGGATTCCATCGGCCGTCTGCATACGTTTTACGGCCATTTCGGCATCATGGTGAGGGCCTATTCGTATATCCTTTCCATGGGGGCGGAGGGTCTCAAAAACGTCAGCCAATACGCGGTTCTCAATGCCAATTATCTCAAGGAGAGCCTCAAGGAAACAATGAACCTGCCCTATGACAAACCGTGCATGCACGAATGCGTGTTCAACGACAAAAAGCAGCAGCCGTATCATATATCCACAATGGATATCGCCAAGCGGCTTCTGGATTACGGGTTCCATCCGCCCACGGTATATTTTCCGCTGGTGGTGGATGCTTCGTTTATGCTGGAACCAACGGAAACCGAGTCCAAAGAAACCCTTGACCAGTTTGTTCAGGCGATTGAAGCCATCAGCAGGGAGGCAGCGGAAACTCCGGACCTGCTCCATTCCGCTCCCAACCTGACAAAGGTCACCCGGCTGGACGAAGTGGCCGCTGCAAGGAAACCATGTCTGAACGGATAGAATGTAAAGCAAGACCCGTGGTCTGCCTTGATCTCTCCCGGACCGAGTATCAGAAAGCGCTCGACCTGCAGCACGATCTTGTTTGGGCAAGGCAGGAAGGGATTCTCGATCATGACCGGCTGATCGTCACCGACCATCAGCCGGTCTTCACCCTTGGCAAGCGGGGCGGAAGGGAAAACCTGATCCGTTCGGACGAGTTTCTCAACCGGCACGGGGTCGATGTCATCCAGACCACCCGGGGCGGGAATATCACATATCACGGTCCCGGCCAGCTGGTTTTCTACCCGGTCTTTGATCTGGACCGCATGAGAATGGGCGTGGAAGAATTCGTATTCCGGCTGGAGCAGGTCATGCTGGATACGGCCGCCGAATTCGGCATTCAAGCCCAAAGAAGCTCGAAAAATCCCGGCATATGGGTGGATAACGCAAAACTCGGCAGTATCGGGATCTGCATCAGAAAAGGGGTCTCCTTTCACGGGATCGCCCTCAACGTCACCAATGATCTCACGCCTTTTACCTGGATCCATCCGTGCGGCATGAACGATATTTCCATGACCTCGATTGCGGATCAGATGGAAACGCATGGGAAAAAGACGGAGCAAAATCTTTTCACCCGGATTAAGAAAACCATGCTCCGCCGGTTTGAAACCGAATTCCATATCCATGCCAGGCACTTTGATGAAAACCTGATGCCCGGAATCAGCATGGAGATGAAAAAAAGGGGCAAACCCTCCTGGCTGAAGCGGCGTCTTCCCCGGGGAGGGGGATTTGAAAAGGTCCGTACCCTGATCAGTGAGACCGATCTCAACACGGTGTGCCAGGAAGCGGACTGCCCGAACAAATGGGAGTGTTTTTCAAACGGCACCTCCACCTTCATGATTTTAGGCGCCCGGTGCACCCGGAACTGCCGGTTCTGCAACGTTCCTTCGGGGAACTCCGGTCCGCCGGACCCCAATGAGCCTTTGAGAGTGGCCAGGGCCGCCGCAGCCCTGAACCTCAGCTATGTGGTGGTCACCTCCGTGACCCGGGATGATCTGTCAGACGGGGGGGCAGATCATTTTGCCGAAACCATATCTCAAATCAGGGAGACCGTAGGCCCTTCCACCCGGGTGGAAGTTCTGATCCCCGACTTTAAAGGCAGAAGAGAGAGTCTTGAGACCGTGCTTGCCATGAAACCGACCGTCCTCAACCACAATATCGAAACCGTTCCATCGATTTACAGAAAGGCACGGCCCGAGGCGGAGTACGAAAGATCCCTGGAGCTGTTTCGTACCGCCTTGGAAATCGATCCGTCCATTCCGGTCAAATCCGGGATTATGGCGGGACTTGGGGAAACATTTGCGGAACTTTACACCACCATGCAGGATCTGTACGATTACGGCTGCCGCATTCTTACCATCGGGCAGTATCTCCAGCCCACCCGGCAGCATCTTCCTGTGGAGAAATACTATACACCGGAGGAGTTTGCCGAACTTGAACATGCCGCCCTTGAGATCGGATTTGCCCGTGTGGCATCCGGACCCCTTGTAAGAAGTTCCTACAAAGCCCATGCCCTGGCGGACACAACAAAAGCTGAAAGTATAAGCTGTTAGATGTCGGGTATTCGGTATTAGCCGTTAGGCTTTAGCTACAAAGCATAAAACGCTGCAGGCTCGATTCCGGCCCTTCAAGCGGATCACCTTTCCTGTACGCCGAACCTGCGGGGGAATTTCCCCTCATTCCGGGCGAAACCGCAAAAACTGCGGTCCGGCAGGTCCTCAAACAGTTTGCGGTTTTGCCGCCCTGCATGAGGGCAAATTTTACCCCCTCCGGTTCTCAATGTACAGGAAAGGTGATCCGCTTTCGGGCCTCGCGCCCGGAATTAATACACGGACTTTCTTATAACTAGCCATGTCCTTTTAAACACAACAAATCATGGTGCGCCACGAGGCGCCTATACTACTCGTGGATGAAAGTTCCGGTCAG
>CAYFVA010000073.1:4127-10447 GCA_964346265.1 uncultured Desulfobacterales bacterium | reverse complement strand
TTTGACGGGTTCAGCGTGGCCACCAACCCGGTGGCCAAACCGAGGATGTGCGCCATGGCGGCCTGCAATCTGATCCGGCAGGCCACGGGGCGATCCTGCATATTACACTGCACCACCCGGGATCACAACCGGATCAGTCTGCAGGGACAGCTGTGGGGGGCGAAAGCCATGGGCATCGATACCGTGCTCTGCGCCACCGGAGATTTTGTTTCCATGCAGGACAAGGGGAAAGTTTCCGATGTAAAGGACGTGGATGTGATGGATCTCGTATCAATGGCCTGCGAATCCGGCCTTAAGACCGGCGTGGTGTTTGACTGGCGTCCCGAATCCAACGGCATGGAAACGGAAATCCGCAGGCTTGAGAAAAAAGCGGAGGCAGGGGCGATGTTCGCGGTGACCCAGCCGGTGTATGATGAAGATACCGCCCGTTTGCTTCATGATGCGCTTCAGCATATCCGTATCCCTGTTATCATGGGCATCCTGCCGTTACGCAGCCCCAGACATGCCATATTTCTGCACGAAAAAGTGGCCGGGATCGAAGTGCCCGAATCCGTCAGAAAAAAAATGGACCAGGCTGCCGATCCGGTCTGGGAGGGAGCCGTCCTCTCGAAACAGATGCTGGATACGGCCAAACAGCTTTTTGCAGGCGCATGCATCATGCCGCCGTTCGATCATTACGAAATCCTTTTTGACATTATATAAATCGGTTTTACTTTACAATCATAAGTTCCTTTATTTTCCGGTGGGTTCTGAATGTTGAAGCCCGGATGAATCTTGCAACCGCATTGAAGAGAGGTACACATGACTCAGATCACTTTGAAAGGCAACCCGGTGAACACGGCAGGAACGCTCCCTGAAAAAGGATCGGAAGCCCCTGATTTCCTGCTGACGAAAACCGATCTTTCCGACGTATCCCTGTCGGATTTTTCAGGGAAAAAGCTTGTATTGAATATATTCCCGAGTATCGATACCGACATATGCGCCATGTCGGTGAGAAAATTTAACAATGAGGCCGCCTCCCTGGACAACACCGAGGTTCTTTGTGTCTCCCTGGACCTCCCGTTTGCCCACAAACGGTTCTGCGGTGCCGAAGGAATCGAAAATGTCCACGCGGTATCCGAACTCAGGGAGCGTTCGTTCGGCGACAAGTACGGCGTCCGGATGATTGACGGCCCCCTCAAGGGGCTTTTGTCAAGGGCGGTGGTGGTCATTGACGAGAAGGGAATCGTCAGATACACCCAGCAGGTACCGGAAATCGGGCAGGAGCCGGATTATGAAAAATCGCTTGAAGCTGCGAAAAGCACCTAACCGTTCTGTTCAAGGGTAACCCGCCACCCGTTTTCAAACCTGCTGTGACAGGAGGGGCAGATTAAAATGATCCGCCCCTCTTTCGGGCCCTTCATTTGAAACGAGACATGAAACCCGTCCCTGTATCCGCAGGACGGACAGACATAGATCTCCTCCTCGTTTTCAATCCGGCTGATACCGTTTTCAGATCCCATGCTCATATCTTCAACCTCCTTTGGGTGTTTCGTTACAGAAATAAAACCGGCTTTTTTCAAAAAGGCGGTTATTCGTATATGGTGTGCAGCTTGGGATCAAACGCCTCCCGGATTCCTTCACCGGTAAACGTCACCGTGATCAGGGTGATCACCAGGGCCGCCACCACTGAACTCGATATCCACCACGCCTCCATGTTTTCCCATCCCTGGGATAAAAGCTCGCCCCAGGAAGGGGTCGGGGCGGGCAGGCCGAACCCGAGATAATCAAGCGAAGTCAGTGCGACAATTCCTCCTGATACGGCAAACGGGGCATAGGTAACGATCACCGAAATGGTGTTGGGGATGATGTGCCGGAAAATGATCCGGGCGTGCCCCGCCCCCAGCGAACGTACCGCCAGGATGTATTCGCGCTCGCGTTCTCTGTATGTCATGGTCCGCATGACCCAGGTGATCTGGATCCACCCGAAAAACGCCATGATCAGAAGCAGAATCATGAAATTGGGCACCACGATGGAGCTGATGATGATAATCACGTACAAAAACGGAATATTGCTCCAGATTTCCAGTATCCGTTGAAAGAACAGATCGAACTTGCCGCCGAAGTATCCCATGGTGCAGCCGATGGAGACACCGATGGAATAGTTCAGAAACAGCAGGATCACGGAAAATCCCATGGCGATCCGGAACCCGTAGACCAGCCTGGCCAGGATATCCCGGCCCACGTTGTCGGTCCCCAGAAAGTGCCGGTCTTTTATGGAAGGGGGAAACGGCGGGTATTCGTTCAGCCGCAGATCGTTCTCGTACGGATTGTACGGCACCGCCGGCATAATCACGAAATTGCCGCTGTCCTGCTTTTCGAATTTCTGTTTCAGTTTTTGGTAATCGGTTTCATATTCGTACTCCAGGCCGAACGTGGAGCCCGGCAACATATCCCCGTATACCGGGAAAAAAAGCCGGCCGTCATATTTGACCACAAGCGCTCTTGAGTTGATGAAAAGCTCGGAAAACAGGGACAGAATGATCATCAGCATCAGGATCAAAAAGGAATAATATCCCCGTCTGATGGACATAAACCGCCTGAGTTTCTTGGTGGTTTCCGGGGTAAACTTGATCATTTGAACCGCACCCTCGGGTCCACGATGGCCACACAGATATCAGACAGGATGTTTCCGATCATGAAAAGAAGGGAGGATATCGCAAGGATTCCCATGACCACCGGATAATCCCTGTCCACCACGGATTCATATCCCAGAAGCCCCATGCCGTTGATGTTGAACACCTTTTCGATCAGAAACGATCCCATGAGAATAATGGAAATGTTGTTCCCGAAATGAGTGGCTATGGGAATGAGGCTGTTTCGCAACGCATGCCGGAAAACCGCCTTTTTAAAAGTAAGCCCTTTGGCGATTGCGGTCCGGATGTAATCGGAGGACAGATTGTCCATTAGCGTATTTTTCATCAAAAGCGTCATCACGGTAAAAGCGCCGATCACATAGGAAATCAGCGGCAGGACGGTATGCCACAGGATATCCACCACCTTTTCAAACGGGTTCATCTGGAAAAAGTCATTGGAGGTGAGACCGCCCAGCGGGAAAATATCCCATGTCGAAGAAAACAGTACAAGGAGCATAACCCCGGCCACCCAGCCCGGAATGGCGTATCCGGTGAAAATCAGGATTGAAGAGGCATTGTCGAATCCGGACTTGTGCTTTACCGCCTTGGCAACGCCCAGGGGAATACAGACCCCGTAAATCATGACCATGCTGAGAACGCCGAAGTACAGGGACACAGGAATCCTCTCCATTATCATGGACCACACCGGGTCGTAATACCGGGTGGAACGGCCCAGATCCCCTCTCAACACCTTGGAAAGCCAGTAAAAATAGCTTTCCAGGATCGGCTTGTCAAACCCGTAGTATTTCTTGAGCGTTTCGATCTGGCTTTCGGACAATGGTTGTCCTCCGGCGCCCGAGGCGTCTGTGGCGGAAGGCCCCGCTCCGGCGGCCTCCATCTGTCTGGCATTGGAGATGATGCGCTCGATGGGGCCGCCCGGCACAAACCGGGTGATGGTGAACACCATAACGGTGATCCCCAGAAACGTGGGGATGATCAGCAGAAACCGCCGTATGAAATATGCAGTCATGAAACCATTTGAAACACGGATTCCAGGGCCTGGTCAAGTTTTGAAGGGTCAGGTCCGCCGGCCTGGGCCATATCGGGCCGTCCGCCTCCTCCGCCACCGACGATGGAAGCCGCCTGTTTGACAATGTCCCCGGCCTTGTATTTGGTTTTCAGGTCGTCCGTGACAACGGAAATCAAAAGCGCCTTTTCATTGGATTCAGCCCCGAGCAGAATGACACCGGAGTGGATCTTTGCCTTGAACTTGTCCGCAATGTCTCTGAGCTGGGAGGGATTTTCCACCTGGACCCGTTTGGCAAGGACCTTGACGCCATTGATCTTTTTGATTTCGTTTTCAATGTTGTCCGCCGACTTTGCGGCCACTTTCGCCTTGAGGGATTCCACCTGCTTTTCCAGCTCTTTTTTCTCTTTGGACAGCAAGGCGACTTTTTCCGGAAGTTCCTCAGGGGTTGCCTTCACAAGGCCGGAAAGTTCCTTTAATATCCTGTGCCTGCGGATGCCTTCCTCCGCGGCCATATGTCCGGTGACCGCCTCGATCCTCCTTATCCCGGATGCAATGCCGGTTTCGGACAATATCCGGAAACCGCCGATATCCCCGGACCGCTCCACATGGGTTCCGCCGCAAAGCTCCCGGGAAAAATCCCCCTGGGAGACCACCCGCACAGTATCCCCGTACTTTTCCTCGAAAAGAGCGACAGCACCACTCTTTTCCGCCTCTTCCATGCTCATCTCTTCCTTGGTCACGGCATGATTCTCTCTGATCCTCTGGTTGACCCGCCGTTCAATGTCAGCGATATCCTCTTCGGAAACCGGGGAAAAATGCGTAAAGTCGAATCGCAGCCTGTCATGGGTGACAAGAGAGCCGGCCTGCTTTACGTGATCGCCGAGAATGCTCCGCAAAGCCGAATGAAGAATATGGGTGGCGGTGTGGTTGCGTGCGGTGTCCTCTCTTTTTTCACGATCCACTTTCATGGTCGCGGAATCTTTCTTGCTGACCCTCCCCTTTTCCACTTTTCCCTTGTGAATCACAAGACCGGACGGATCGGCAAAGGTATCTTCAATAGAAATCACTGCGTCAGGGGTTTCGATGACGCCGGAATCACCGGCCTGGCCGCCGGCCATGGCATAAAACGGGGTTTTTTCAGCGACAATTTCCACCCGGTCTCCCATGGAGGCGGTTGAAACTTCCCGGTTTTCACAGGCCAGGGCAAGAATCACAGATTCATCCTCGGTGCGGCCGTACCCGGTAAACGCGGTTTTTACTCCCTGGTTGACAAGATTTTTAAAAGCAAGGCTCACTCCCTCGAACTTCACCTTGCTCCGGGATCGCTCCCGCTGCGCCTCCATCTCCCTGTCAAACCCGTCAAGATCGAGGCTCAGATCCATATTTTTGACCACGTCCCGGACCACGTCCACCGGAAACCCGAAGGTGTCGTACAGCTTGAAAATCACCGGACCCGGGATCACCTTTTCCCCGGACTTCTCCAGTGAAGCGATGGTCTCTTCCAAGAGTTTCATGCCGGTATCCAGGGTCTCGAAAAACTTTTTCTCTTCGTTCTGCACCACGTTGATGATAAAGGAGGACGATTCCCTGAGTTCCGGATACGCCTCTTCCATGATCTCGAACACCGTTTCCACGGTTTTGTACAAAAACGGTTCCATGAGCCCGAGGTTCCTGCCGAACCGGACGGCCCTTCGCATGATCCGCCGCAGCACATACCCTCTTCCTTCATTGGAGGGGAGCACCCCGTCACAGATGAGAAACGCGGACGCCCTGCTGTGATCGGCGATCACTTTCATGGCGACCTCGGTTTCCGCGGAATCGTATATCCGTTTGCCGCAGAGCGATTCCACCTTTTTCATGATCGGGACAAACAGATCGGTTTCAAAGTTCGTTCTCACATCCTGGAGAACGGCGGCAATCCGTTCCACCCCGAGACCGGTGTCGATACTCGGCTTGGGAAGCGGGGTCATGTTCCCGGATTCATCCCGGTCATACTGCATGAACACCAGGTTCCACAATTCAAGGAACCGGTCGCACTCGCACCCGACCGCACAATCCTCCCGGCCGCAGCCGTACTCCAGTCCCCGGTCGATATGGATCTCGCTGCAGGGGCCGCAGGGCCCGGTATCCCCCATGGCCCAGAAGTTTTCATCCTCCCCGAGCCGGACAATCCGGTCTTCCGGGACCCCGACGAGATCCCGCCATAGATCAAAGGCTTCGTCATCATCCTGGTAGACCGAAACCCAGAGTTTTTCCGGGTCGAGTCCGTACCCGTTGGTCATCAGGTCCCACGAAAACTCAACAGCCTTGTCCTTGAAATAGTCGCCAAAGGAAAAATTGCCCAGCATTTCGAAAAAGGTATGGTGCCGGGCCGTGAACCCGACATTTTCAAGGTCGTTGTGCTTTCCTCCCGCGCGGACGCACTTCTGGGCGGTCACCGCCCTATCATAGTCCCTCCGGTCATCACCGGTGAACACCCGTTTGAACTGCACCATACCCGCATTGACAAACAGCAGGGTGGGATCATCCCGGGGAACCAGGGAGGAACTTCTCACGTGCTGGTGATCATGCTTTTTAAAATATTCGATAAAAATGCGCCGGGCTTCGTTTCCTGTCATACATGTCTCCTTTGGGAACAAAAAAAATTACTTGCTGTTCGAATCCGCTTTTCCGGT
>CAYFVA010000073.1:0-4027 GCA_964346265.1 uncultured Desulfobacterales bacterium | reverse complement strand
TCCTTGTTTTCGATACCGAGTTTCTCTCTCACCTTCAGTTCAATGTCCTGGAATATGTCCGGGTTGTCCTTGAGGAATATTTTCACATTTTCCCGGCCCTGGCCCATGCGTTCTCCGTTATACGAGTACCAGGAACCGCTCTTGTCGATCACTTCAAGCTCAACCCCCATGTCGAGAAGATCGCCTGTCTTGGAGATGCCCTCCCCGTACATGAGATCGAATTCCACATTCTTGAACGGAGGGGCCAGCTTGTTTTTCACCACCTTCACCCGGGTACGGTTGCCGATGATATCCTGGCCTTCCTTGATGGACTGGGTCTTTCGGATCTCCAGGCGGACCGTGGAGTAAAACTTCAGTGCATTCCCGCCGGTTGTGGTTTCCGGATTTCCGTACATCACACCGATTTTCATTCTCAGCTGGTTGATGAATATCAAGGTGGTGTTGGTCTTTCCCAACGTCATGGTAAGCTTTCTCAAGGCCTGGGACATAAGTCTGGCCTGAAGTCCCATGTGGGAATCCCCCATGTCGCCTTCGATCTCCGACCTCGGCACAAGCGCGGCCACGGAATCCACTACCATGATATCCACGGCCCCGCTTCTCACCAGCATGTCCGCGATCTCCAGGGCCTGCTCTCCGGTGTCCGGCTGGGAGACAAGCAGTTCATCAGCATCCACACCCAGGCGTTTGGCATACGAGACATCAAGTGCGTGTTCCGCATCGATGAACGCGGCGATCCCTCCGTTTTTCTGTGCCTCTGCGACCGCATGGAGAGCCAGGGTGGTTTTCCCGGAAGATTCAGGGCCGTAGATTTCCACCACCCGCCCCCGGGGAAATCCACCGACTCCCAGGGCCTTGTCCAGTGAAAGGGAACCCGTGTGGATGACCGGAACATCCGCAATCTCCCTTCCGCCCAGCTTCATGATGGAGCCTTTGCCGAACTGACGTTCGATCTGGCTCATTGCCGTTTTGACTGCCTTGTCCTTCTCCTGCGGGTTGGTACTTGCCATCTTGACTCCCCTGTTGTATTGTATAAATTAAAAAAATATCTGCAATAAAATCGTACTGAACAGCCCTGCCGCCACATCATCCAGGACCACGCCGGCCCCTCCGTGAAAATTTCTTTCAAAAAAACGGACCGGGAAAGGCTTTATAATATCAAAAACACGGAAAATTAGAAACCCGGACACAACCGAAAGTACGGAAACATGGATTCCGGCCATGGCCACCGTGAATCCGGCGATTTCATCGATCACGATACATCCCGGGTCCTTTTGGCCGATCAGTTTCTCGGCCCGGTCAGAGACCCATATGGCAAAGAGAACAACCACAAAGGTGAAAAAGACCTGCATGGAAGACGGGATCACGAGAAACAAGAGCACCACCGGTATTCCGGCCAGTGTGCCGAACGTTCCCGGGGCAAACGGCGCTCTGCCGGACCCCGCGCCGGTGGCTGAAAACAGTATGAACTTTTCCGCAAAACTCATAGAGTGAATTTTTATAATCCCACCTTTTTCATGTCAAGCTCAAGTTGTGAGTATACGGTCATCAACGGTATATTTTTTTCCTCTGCGATCCGCCTGCATACCTCGTACTCGGGCTGAAGCCGCACAGATCCGTCCGGCAGGAAGATCTTTTTCACCGGGATCTCTCCGAAACTCGAATCCATCCCCACCGTTTCCCTGTCCAGCCGTGCCCGTAACGTGTTGAAATACCTGACTCCTGTTGTGGTGCTCTCCAGGAAAACCAGGTGAATCAACTCGTCCAGGTTTTCCGAGTGACACAGGATCTCAAGCCGCGTACCGGGCCTGCTCTTTTTCATCTGGACCGGGATGTGGCAGACATCCAGCGCTCCTGCGTCAAAGAGCTTTTCCATGAGATACCCGAGAAACTCGGGATTCATGTCGTCAATGGTGGTCTCGATCACATACACACTTTCCCGGGTCACTGCGTTGTCTTGCCGGTCCCCGCCCTCGGGCCGCCTTCCTGTGATAATACGGAGAAGATTGGGAACGGCGGAGCCGGTCTCCCGCTTTCCCGCGCCGTATCCGATTTTGTTAAGGATCATGTCGGGCATCTTTCCGTAAGAGTCGGCAAGGGTCGTCAAAACAGCCGCCCCTGTGGGCGTGACAAGTTCTCCTGTCCCGGCGCGGGTGGTTACCGGTACATCCTGTAAAATCTCCAGGGTGGCCGGAACCGGGACCGGCAGGGTGCCGTGACTGCATTTGACAAATCCGGACCCCATTGTGACACGCGAGGCATGCACCTCATCAATCCCAAGGTACTCCGCGCAGAGAAACGCTCCCGCGATATCCACAATCGCGTCGATCCCGCCCACTTCATGGAAATGAACGGTGTCCATATCCCTTGAATGGATCCGGGCTTCGGCCCGGGCGATTTTTTCAAATGCCAGTAGACTTTTCTCTTTTACCGAAGAGGAAAAAGGACTTGCGGAAATGATCTCTTTTATGGCTTTGTAATCCCTGTGGCCGGTATCTTTGCCCTCTTCCACAAAAACACTTATCGATGAAAGATGGCTCTTCTGGATGCGCTCGGCCCGAATGTCAACGGATGGCGGACAGATTGCCCCCAGCTGTTGTTTCAGCCATTCAACCGGCACCCCGAGATCAATAAACGCGCCCAGCACCATATCTCCGCTGATGCCGGAAAATATATCAAAATAGGCAATCATACTAGTCCACACCACCTGCTGCATGCAGCCGGATGATCTCCAGAAGAAGGGTTCCGGTATTGACCATATCCTGTAAAGCGATGTTCTCGTTTACCGTGTGCACATCTTTCATGCCGGTGCCGAGCACGCCGGCGACAATCGATCTGCTGAAAAAATAGTTGGCGTCTGATCCGCCGCCCACGGATTTCTGTTTCAACGGCACACCGATATTTTCCGCGGCTTTTTCCGCAAGCCTGATTACCCTATGATCCTTGGGGATGGCGGTTTTGGGGTAATCCGTTTTGACCACGACATCCACGGAAGGCATACCCGGCTCTTTTGAGAATTCTTCAGCCGTGTCCAGAAACGCCTTTTTTATGTCATTGGCGACCTTCTGCAGTTTTTCCTCATCATGACTCCTGACCTCTCCCGAGATTTCCACCAGATCCGGAACAATATTCACGGCTGTGCCGCCCTTGATGATCCCCAGGTTGCAGGTGGTCTCATGATCGATGCGGCCGATCTCCAGGCCGGAAATCGCTTTGGAGGCCACAGCAATGGCATTGACGCCCTTTTCCGGCGCCCCTCCTGCATGGGCGGTCCTGCCGTGCACCTTGATGTCAAGCTTCACTCCGGAAGGCGCGTTGGTGACGATTCCCTCGGGATCGGTGGAATCAAGAATATATCCGAAAGTGGAATCGATCATTGAATAATCAAAGTATTTGGCGCCGAGCAGCCCGATTTCCTCGCAAACCGTAAACACGATCTCCACGGGCGGATGCTCGATATCGTTCTCCAGCACCACCTGCATCACCTCGAGCACAATGGCAAGGGCAGACTTGTCATCCGCTCCCAGTATGGTATCTCCCTGACTCTTGAATATCCCGTTTTCAAAGATTGGCACCACTCCCCTGCCCGGCTTGACCGTATCCATATGCCCGGACAGAAAAAACGGCTCCCTGTCCTTTGTGCCCTTGAATTTTGCAATAAGATTGCCGCAATTGCCGCCGGTCATTTCCGCTGCACGGTCAAAAACGACAACGGCTCCCATCTGTTCCAGCATTTTTGTCAGTTCCAGTGCAATCGTACGCTCTTCCTTTGATTCGGAATCGATCCGCACCAGTCTGTCAAACCTGTCCCTGAGCCTGTCCGTGTTTATCATTTCCCCGCTCCTTTCTGGCCTGCTGTATCCCCAAAAGATGTTGACATATCAGAAAAAATATATATACTAAATTTTTGTTTGAAATGCTACAGAAAATTCGGAAGTGCGCGGCTCACTGGTGGGGCCCTCGGACTTCAAATCCGATGTGGGGCGTTAACACCGTCCCGGGTGGGTTCGATTCCCATGCACTTCCGCCA